>NZ_JBGFFF010000109.1:0-15820 GCF_056175785.1 Acidovorax sp. LjRoot204 | reverse complement strand
CGCCCAGCATGGGCTGGCTGTAGTACAGCGACGCCACGCTGAGCCCCGCCGTGGTCGCCAGCAGCAATAAGAGCGGCGCACTCACCGCCCCCTCCGCAGGCGGYGCCACCGGGGCCAGCCCCGCTGCGCCACTTGCATGCACGTTTTGAATGGAAGACATCACAACACCATCGGTTAAAAAGGAATGGTGCGATTGTTCTAGCCCGCCGCCGCGCTGGGTAGTAGGCTGAATTGCAGATTCGTTATACGCTTGGCGTATGACAAACACCCTGCCAGCCCTGCAACCCGGCGCCGACCGCATCGAGCTGATGCAGACCTTTGTCCGCATCGTCGAGGCCGGCAGCCTGTCTGCCGCCGCCCAGCAACTGGGCACCAGCCAGCCCACCGTGAGCCGCCGCCTGCAGGCGCTGGAGCGCAGCCTGGGCATCAAGCTGCTGCAGCGATCCACCCATGTGATGAAGCTTACCGAAGACGGCGACCGCTGCTTTGCCCACGCCAAGGCCCTGCTGGAAGACTGGCGCGCCATGGAAGACGACCTGCGCGGCACGGCCGACACCCCGCGCGGCACCCTGCGCGTGCTGGCGCCGCACGCCTTTGGGCAAGACCAGTTCATCGCCCCGCTGATGGCCTACCTGCGCCGCTACCCCGAGGTGGATGTGGAATGGATGCTGCACGACCGCCGCCCCAACTTCATCGCCGAAGGCATCGACTGCGCCATCCAGGTCGGTGCGGTGGACGACCCCAGCGTGGTCGCGGTGCGCCTGGCCGAAGTGCCCCGCATCGTGCTGGCCGCCCCCGCCCTGATGGCCGGGCGCCCCACGCCCCAGCACGCGCAAGACCTGCAGCCCCTGCCCTGGCTGGCCCTGAGCACCTTCTACCGCCGCGAGGTCACGCTGACCCAAGAGCCCGGCGGCGAAGCCCACACCTTCGGCATCACGCCCCGTTTGGCCACCGACAGCCTGTACGCCCTGCGCAGCGCCGCCCTGGCCGGGCTGGGGGCGTGCATTTCATCGGCGTGGATCGTGGACAACGATGTGCGGCAAGGGAAACTGCTGCACCTGGTGCCCAACTGGCACGCGGCGCCGCTGCCGGTGTATTTGGTGTACCCGTATGCGCGGTTTTATCCGGCAAGGTTGCGGCTGTTTTTGGAGGCGATGCGAGGGGCGATGCCGGGGTTGGTGGGGATGCGGGCAGTGGGGTGAGGGTCGAGGCTAATGGCGGAAATCAGCCAGGAGCGACCTGTGGCGGTAGATGAAAGCGGCCGCTCAACATCGGAGTTGACCGGCTCGCACCGTCAGGTGAGTAGCGCGCCGAACGCACCCATATATCTCTTCAACGCTGTTGCCAACTCGGCCCGGGCGTCGGTCCTTGCCAGCCTCAACACCAGCTCCGGCAACTCTCCAGCGCGTAAACCTAGCGCTGCACCTGCTTGACTCGCTAAAGACTTACGGTTGTAAACACTGAGAAGCCCCTCAAAATCGCGTGAAGCTAACAGCTGATTGAAGCGTTCGGACCAGTACGCATACAACTGTTGCACGTCTATTCCTCGTACTAGCTCCTCTAGGGAAGAGGTCAAAGCGGGCGCCCCGCGGGCAGTTTGATCGAAGCGCCCGAGCATGAACTGGATCTCACTGGCCACTCGAAGGGATACCTGTGTGTCCATCTCCTGCCGAATCCGACTGAAGATCTCGTCCGCGACCTTTTCGAAATCCCTTACAGGATCTCGCGCCAGACGGCGACTCACCAGTTCAATGACCTCCTTTGTGCAAAAAAGGTTTTCCACTTCGGCAACGCCCAAGACGAAAACACCGTCCGCTTCAAGTGATTTCACTTCAGCGTCCACGCGGCGATCGCGATCAACAATGCCATAGACACTCAGATGGTGCAGTTGAGGATTGGCTTTGAGCGCCTTGACCGAGTAGATCACCTGAGCGCAGCTACCCCTCGGAACGACAAGGTACCCATCGAGGAGCTCTCGATACAGCGAGACGTCGAAGCTGCCATTCTCCCCTTCTACAAAAACTACGGGCTTGCGGCTTCCCAGAACTTCAAGCAAAAGATCGTCCGGGAGTTTTTCATCGGGCTGTATTGCTTCCCAAGTCCATGTGCTCCCATCAAATGACTTGAGCCAGATCCGTGTTGCGGCTTCCTGTGCTGCTGCAAAGTCCAGATCGTGCGTGAGATATATGAAGAGGCAGTCGTCCCTCAGCTTTTCCACCTCCGACCAAAGGGGCATCTGAACCGATTTGTGAAGGTGCAGTTCTGGCTCATCGATCACGACGATTCCGTTTCTCGGAGCAGCAAGACATTGCCCTATGAGGTAAAAGATGACGCGCTCCCCGTCGCTCATCTCCGAGGCGTTGTAAATCTTCTCGGGCTGCTCCCTCAAGCGAGTTTGGACACGCAAGCCACCGATCACCAATTCCCGATGGGGAAGAATCCGCTCCCACACTTCCTTAACACGATCAATTTTTGTCACCGGCGGCTCAATTCGGGTCGTACTCGCCTTGTACGCCGCCTTGAACTTAGCGTTCTCCTCCGTCTCATCAGAGAAGAGGTAGGCCATAAGCTTTTCATAGTCGTTCAATAGAGCCGTGGCTGGCTTGCTCCCCCACTTGAACGCCATCTTGTTATTGGAATGTTGAGAATTCCCGAACAGGAGGTTTGCTTCAGCGAGGTTGATGGCCACCGGAGTAGTGGAGTCCGGCATCGACAAGGACTTCTGGGCCGATATCCGATGCACTAGGTCGCGCTGAGGAGACTGGAACTCTATCCACGTCCCGAGCCGGGTTTTCCCCGATCCATTAGCCCCAATAAAGAGGAGGCTCCTTGTCGTTTCAATGGTCTCAGTTGATCCGTCCGCACGCGGGAGTACGAGTGTGTGCTTCTTATTCACGGTGGTGTCCAGTGTCGGCATAACGTAATGAAGACCGCACCAACCCACAGACCATAGCTGGCGGTTGCGGTTTAAGTTGGCACGCAAAAAGCACCGAGAAGGTGCTTGCAGCCTAGCCACCGGATGAGCCTGATAGAAGGTCTGCGCTTGCGGGTCAAGGACGTGGATTTTGACCGAGAGTGATCGTGGCGCGCCAGCGCCGAATCACGCGCTATTTGTGCTTCTCGCAGTGAATCTCCGCACAGCGCCTCTCCTAAACCGCAAGCCGCCCGATACGCTCGGCCGCCACCGCCACATGGCGGAGCAACTCGGCCTTGCACACGTCGAAGCCCGCGCTGAACCCTTGTTCATCCTCCACCCGCCGCACAAACACCTGCGCCATCGCAAGCGCCTCTTTCCAAACCGCCGCGCTGACCTGCTCCCCCACCGTCAGTTCAAGCGTCCGATCCGGCAAGCCTCCCCCCGCCGTGGGTGCAAACGCCATAGGCGTCATGTCATAAGCAGGCGCCAGCTCATAAGGCCTGCGTCCCTCTGACAAGCACGAAAGATTGCCACTGTGCATGTCGGTGTTGCCGATCAGCGTGCCAAATGCCCACAGCAGGCACGCCGTGTCAAAGGCCTGGGGGGTGATGACGCCCTCCTTCCACAACGCCCTGGCGATCACCGGCCAGTTGCCGCCGCTGCCGACAAACTCGGCATCCAGCGCCGCAAAGGAATGCAGCGCCCTGCGCCCCCGCGCGCCCAGCCGGTCAAACCGCTGCACCTCCAGAAACCGTTGGGTGCCGTGCATCCAGGTCATCGACTGCGCGGCAGCCACGCCGTGGTCGCGCAGCACCTGCAGGGCGATGTGTTCGGCCAGCAGCAGGTCGCGCCAGCGGGCGCTGACGGGGGTGTCGAGTTCCGCAGTGAACTTGACCATCACATGCGCGGCGGTGCCGTCGGCCTGCTCTGCGTAGGCGGTGAACTTGGGTTGTTCCCCGGCGGCAGACGAGCCCGCCACTTCGCCGCGCGCTGCCAGGTCGGCCAGCTGGGCGTAGGTGTGCAGCTTTTGTGCGGCTGCAATGGGCACGGGGTCGGGCGCGTTGACGAACTGGTCGCGCGCGGTGGCGCCGATGAGCAGGTTGCCGGGCATGTCGTCGCCCTGGTCCAGGATGGCGCGCAGCGCGTGGGTGTCGCTCCAGTCGCCCAGCCGCTCGGGCAGGCCCAGGCGCTGGCCGTGCCGCTGGCAGTAGGCGCGCCCCAAGTAGCCCTGCGGGCGCATGTCAAAAAGCCACCACGGCAGGCCGTCGCGGTGCAGCCGGGCCCCGCCCGCCTCGACCATCACAAAGCCCTGTGGGCACACCGGGATCAGGGTGCCCAGGGTTTCGAGCGCGCCCTGGGGGGTGACGCGATACACGGTGGCTTCCAAGTCGGCGCGCAGGGGATCGCGCAGCGTGTACTGAATAGATCTTGCCGCGCCAAAAGGCACCACCTCATCCCCCAGCGCGATGAGTGCCCGGGAGACGGTGGGCTGGCTGACCTGCAGCGCCTGGGCCAACGTCTGCGCCTTGGCGGGGCCGGGGCGCAGCAGGAGGCGGATGGCGTTGGCGTAGGTCTGGGCGGCGGATGGCATGGCCTAAGGATACGCCGTTTGAATTGAAAATTGAATAGATAAAAGAATAGATAAAGCAGGCTGAATGGACTCTCCGGGCTCGCCCGACTACGCAGGCAACCGCACCGCAGCCTCTCGCAACGCATCGGCAAACGCCATGGCCGCCGGTTGTTGCTGCGTGCCCCGGCGGTAGGCCAGGTACAGGTCCAGATGCACCACAGGTTCGCGCAGCATGGCGACGCCCAGGCCCTGGCGCAGGCATTCTTCCAGCGCGAACGAGGGCACGATGGCGCTGCCACGGCCGGCGCGCACCATGCCGATCAAGGTGCCGATGAGGTTCATGCGGGGGCGCTCCTGGTGGGCCAGGCCCAGGCGGGAGAGCTGCTTTTCAATCACCACCTGGATGGGGTTGCCCGATGGCAGGCTGACCAGGGGCACGTCTTTGAGGCGGCTCCAGGGCTGGCTGTCAGACAGCTGGCCGCTGGTGTGCGCCGTATCGGGCGGGCTGATGCGCATGAGGCGGAACTTGCACAAGGGCTGGCGCGACAGCCCCACGGCGGGTTTGACGAAGAAGCCAAAGCCGATGTCGGCCTCGCCGTCGAGCACGCGCTGGCGCACGGTGCCCACCTCGACATCGCTGAGCTGCACCTGCACGCCAGGGTGGCTTTGCGCAAAGCAGCGAATCACCTCAGGCAGCAGGCTGGCCGAGATCATGGGCGTGGCCGCCACCAGCAGGCGCGAGCGCACGGCGGCCTCGTTGCCGTCCAGCACGGCGCCCAGGGCGCGCAGCTCGCCCACCACGCGCTCGGCCACGGGCTGCAGGCGGCGCCCGGCGTCGGTCAGCGTGATCGACCGGGTGGTGCGGTCAAACAAGCGGGCGCCCACCTRGTCCTCCAGCTCCTTGACCAGCATGCTCATGCCCGAGGGCGACAGGTGCACCTGCTCGGCCGCCTTGGCAAAGCTTTGCAGGCGCGTCACCTCCAGAAAAGCGTGGAGCTGGCGGGTGCTGACATTCATCAGCTTTGATGAAGAATTCATCAGAATTTTCCGTTTGATCAATATCAAGAGTGTCGTTGTAATCGACCCGCAACGCCCTTTCAACGACTAAAGAGACAAGCCCCATGTTCGATCAGCCTGCATTGCGCGCCAACGCGCACCCGCCCTCCCCCCAACGCCGCAGCCTGGTGCTGGGCGTGCTGGCCGCCACAGCAGCCGCCGCCACGCCCAGGGCCTGGGCACAGACGGGGGCCGATGCGCCAGTGCGGCTGGTGGTGCCGTTCACGCCCGGCACGGGCATCGACCTGATTGCGCGGCAAATTGCGCAGCCGCTGTCTGACCGGCTCAAGCGCCCGTTTTTTGTGGAGAACAAGGCGGGGGCGTCCGGCATCATCGGCACGCAAGAGGTGGTGCGCGCGGCGCCCGACGGCACCACGCTGCTGGTCAGCGTGAACACGCTGGTGATGAACATGGCGCTGTACCCAAAGCAGGGCTTTAACCCGCTGACGGACCTGGTGCCGGTGAGCCAGACGAGCTGGGGACAGCTGCTGCTGGTGGCGTCGGCCGGGTCGAAGATCGAATCGCTCAAGGACCTGATGGACCGCGCCCGGGCCAAGCCCGGCTCGCTCAACTACGGCTCGCCCGGTGCGGGCACGCCGCACCACCTGGCGATGGAGCTGCTGAAGAACCGGGCCAAGATTTCGCTCACCCACATCAGCTACCGGGGCACCGCCCCGGCCGTGACAGACCTGCTGGGCGGGCAGATCGACGCGATGTTCCTGCCCATCCACGTGGCCTTGCAGCACGTGAAGGCGGGCAAGCTGAAGGCACTGGCCATCAGCTCTGACACGCCGCACCCGCTGCTGCCCGAGGTGCCGTCGCTGGGCACGCTGAAGCTGGGCGACCTGAACGTGGACATGTGGTACGGCGTGTTTGCCCCCGCAGGCACGCCCCGCGCGATGGTGGACCGGCTCAACACCGAGCTGCGCGATGTGCTGGCATCGCCCGCCGTGGCCAAGTCGTTCGAGACCCAGGGCATGACGCCCGCCCACAGCTCGCCAGACGCCTTCCAGAAGCTGGTGACGGCTGACGCCAAGCGCTGGGCCGATCTCATCAAGGCCCAGGGCATCACCGCCGAGTAACCGCAAACCACCAGCACCACGCAGCACCGCACAACAACACACTGCAGCCCGTACCGAACAGAATCGAACAAAACCAACAACATGAACCAGCAAGCAACCGTGGCGCCGCAGCAGGACGCCGAAGTGATCATCGTGGGCGGCGGCCCGGTCGGCATGGGCCTGGCCATTGAGCTGGGCCAGCGCGGCGTGAGCGTGATTGTGGTGGAGCGCTATGTGCAGCCCCAGCCCATTCCCAAGGGGCAGAACCTGACGCAGCGCACCATGGAGCACTTTCACTTCTGGGGTGCCGAAAAGCAGCTGCGCGCAGCGCGCACCATACCGGTCGAATACGGCATTGGCGGCCTGACCGCACATGGCACGCTGCTGGGGCCCTACAGCTACGACTGGCTGCAGCGCGACCTGGTCAAGCCCTACTACTTCACGGCCAACGAGCGGCTGCCGCAGTACGCCACCGAGGCCGTGCTGCGCCAGCGCGTGGCCCAGCTACCGTCGGTGCAGACCCTCTACGGCTGGGAGACCAGCACCGTGGCGCAGGACGATGCGGGCGTGTCCGTCACCATCCAGCAGCGCGGCGACGGCAAGGCCCAGCGCGTGCTGCGCGGCGCCTATGTGGTGGGGTCGGACGGGGCGCGGTCGGTGGTCCGGGAGCAGGCGGGCATCACCCATACCCGCACCGACCACGACCGCATGATGGTGCTGCTGGTGTTCAAGTCGCAAGGCCTGCACCAGCTGCTGGAGCGCTACCCCGGCAAGTCTTACTACAACGTGCTGCAGCCCGAGCTGAAGGGCTACTGGAAGTTTCTGGGCCGGGTGGACCTGGGCAGCACCTGGTTCTTTCACGCCCCGGTGCCGCCGGGCACCACCAAAGACAACTTTGACTTTGCCGCTTACCTGCACGAGGCAGTGGGCGCGGAGTTTGAGGTGGAGTTTGAGCACATCGGCTTTTGGGACCTGCGCTTCATGCTGGCCGACAGCTACCGCAAGGGCCGGGTGTTCATCGCGGGTGATGCCGCCCACAGCCACCCGCCCTACGGCGGCTATGGCGTGAACTCGGGCCTGGAAGACGCGCGCAACCTGGGCTGGAAGCTGGCCGCCACGCTGCAAGGCTGGGGCGGCGAGCGCCTGCTGGACTCGTACAACGCCGAGCGGCGCCCGGTGTTTGCGTCCACCATCAATGACTTCATTGCGCGCTCCATCGAGACTGACAAGGAGTTTCTGGACACCCACGACCCGGCGCAGGACCAGGCAGCGTTTGAGGCCGCGTGGCAGGCGCGCGCGCAGGGTGCCGTGGGCGAGGTGCATGCGTTTGAGCCGCACTATGAGGGCTCGGGCATGGTGTGGGGCAACGAGGGCCGCGCCAGCAGCGCCAAGGGATCGCACCGGTTTGAGGCGCGGCCTGGCCACCACCTGGCACCCGCCACGCTGCCCAGCGGGCGCAATGTGTTTGAGGAGCTGGGCCC
This sequence comes from Acidovorax sp. LjRoot204, assembly GCF_056175785.1. Classification (NCBI taxonomy): domain Bacteria; kingdom Pseudomonadati; phylum Pseudomonadota; class Betaproteobacteria; order Burkholderiales; family Comamonadaceae; genus Acidovorax; species Acidovorax sp. LjRoot204. The sequence goes on along the minus strand of NZ_JBGFFF010000109.1, from coordinate 7,735 downwards.
GGGCTTTTCGCTGCTGGTGGTGGGCGGCGACGGCGCCCACGCGCCATCGGTGCAGGCCTTTCGCGAGGCGGCGGCGGGCATGGGACTGCCGCTGCGGCTGGTGGACTGTGGTGACGGGGGCGAAGGCACCGAGCCTGCGCGCTATGGCGCACCGCTGGTGCTGGTGCGGCCCGACCAGTTTGTGGCCTGGACGGCGCCTGCTGGCGGCCCCGTGTTGACCGCAGCGCAAGCCCGCGACGTTCTGGCGCGGGTGGCGGGGTAGCCGCACGGGCGCGGCCGCTGGGTTAGCGGCAACGCCCCAGCCCGGGAGTGATCCAGGCCAGGGCGCGATCCAGGCCGGGGCGCTACGCAGCCAATCGCTCAGGCGGCCTTGCGCAGCGCTGCGGGCGCCACCGGTGTCTGCTGCCCGTCGCGCTCTGCCACCTTGGCGCGCACCAGGGGCAGCAGCTCGCGGCCGTACTCGATAGCGTCCACCAGCGGGTCAAAGCCACGGATCAGGAAGGTGGTGATGCCCAGGTCGTAGTACTTGAGCAGTGCGTCGGCTACCTGCTCGGGCGTACCCACCAGCGATGTGGAGTTGGACCGGCCGCCCAGCTCGCGCGCAATGGCCGTCCACAGGCGTTCGTCCACACGGTCGCCCTTGGCGGCGTCAGCCAGCAGGCGCTGCGCGCCTTCGCTCTGCTGCGGGCCCACGCCGCGCGAGTAGCCTTGGCTCACACGCAAACGGCGCGTGTCTTCCAGAATGCGCTCCGCCTTGGCCCAGGCTTCGTCCTCGGTCTTGCCCAGGATGGGGCGGAACGAGATGCTGAAGTCCACATGCCGGCCCTGCAAGGTGGCCTCGGCGCGCACACGGCGCACCAGGTCGCCCGCCTGGGCCAGCGACTCGCCCCACAGCGCGTACACGTCGGCATGTTTGCCGGCCACCCGCAGGGCAGGTGCAGAGGCACCACCAAAGTAGATGGGCACGCGCTGGCCTTGCAGGGGCTTGACTTCCGACACCACGCCCTTGGCGCGGTAGTAGGTGCCTTCGTGGTCAAAGGGTTTGTCTTCGGCCCACACGCGGCGCAGAACGGTGAGGTATTCATCGGTGCGCGCATAGCGCTCGTCGTGGTTCAGGAAGTCGCCATCGCGCTGCTGGTCTTCGTCCGAGCCGCCGCTGATGTAGTGCACGGCCAGGCGGCCGTTGGTGTAGTGGTCCAGCGTGGCCAGCTGGCGCGCGGCGAGCGTGGGCGCCACAAAGCCGGGGCGGTGCGCCAGCAGGAACTTGATCTTGTCGGTGACCGATGCCGCGTACGTGACGGTCAGCAGCGTGTCGGGGCTGGACGAGCTGGCAGGCACCAGGATGCGGTCAAACCCCGCGTGCTCGTGCGCCTGGGCAAACACGCGCACATAGGCGGGGTCCACCGCCGGACCTTTGCGGGCGATGGTTTCAGAGACTTCGTGCGGCTGGATCATGCCGATGAACTGGACGGGCATAGCGGGCTCCTGTGGCGATGGGATGAAACAAGGTTGGGTGAATGGTTGGCAACGTCACGCGTGCGGGACTGCAGCCATGATCTGCCCGCCCCTGGCGCGCGCCAACGAAGAAAAACGCGTTTGCAAAGTTGTGCGGCGCATAGGCCCCGTTGCACACGGCGATGGGGTGCACCGCCGCCGTGCGCGCCGCTATGCTGTGGCGAGTTGCCATCCAGACTCCGCAGCCTGGCCGTCAGCGTCGGCATGGTCGGCCAGTGCGTTGCCGATCTGAACGCCTGGCCCTGGCCTCTGACCGCTGGCTCCTCACTCCTCACTCCTCACAATGGCCAGCTCACTTCGCATCCAGAAAGGACCCAACCCACCATGCTCTCGCACGTTTTTGTTGGCATCACAGATTTCGAGCGCGCCCTGGCGTTCTACCGGCCGGTGCTGGCCTCGCTGGGCATTCAGGAGCGCTTTTGCGAAGCCGAGCGGCCCTGGGCGGGCTGGGAGTCCACCCCCGGCCCCCGGCCGCTGTTTGTGATTGCCCGCCCGTTCAACGGCGAGGTGCCCCACCCTGGCAACGGGCTGATGGTGGCCTTCATGGCCGCCACGCGCAGCCAGGTGGACGCGGCCCATGCGCTGGCGCTGAGCCTGGGCGGCCAGTGCGAGGGCCGCCCCGGGCTGCGGCCCGAGTACCACGCCAACTACTACGGCGCGTATTTTCGGGACCCGGACGGCAACAAGCTGTGCGTGGCGTCGCACGGACAGGCGTAGCGCAGGGTGGCGCCGGGCGGGCGGGAGGCCCCTGCACTGCCTATTGGAGGAAAAACGGCCTCAAGCGCTAGTCGATAAAGCGCCAGCTGCTATTTTTTTAAGAGCAGCCTGAGCGCGACCCAGGCGTTCGCTCGCAGCGCGCTGCCAACACGCTGGTGGCAGGCACTGTCAGTGCGGGAAGCCACCCCGCACCAGCCGCACGGGCTCTGCGTCCATGCGGCGAATCAGCGCCTGCAGGCCATCGCCCGCAGCGTTGGCAGCTACATCGGCAGAAGGCAGCTGCTGGGCCGCTGGCGCAGTGCGGCAGACCAGATCGTCCTCCGACCATGCGGCCTTGCCCGGCTGGCCCCGTGCGCGCAGCCAGCCCGCGCGGTCTGCGATGAGCTGGTGGCCGGGCAGGTCGCTGGCGGGAACGCCCAGCACCAGGGCCAATGCCAACGGCGCTGCGGTATCGGTGGTCAGGCATTCCGCATCGGCGGCAGCAGCATCGGGAGCGTGCGCCGCGCCGGGCCCGGGGTGCGCCACCACCAGCGAAACAAGGCGTGGATCATCGGCAGGCAAGGGGCTGCCGCTGCCTGGCAGCACCACGCGCAGCCGCTGCCCCACCAGGCTGCGCGCCGTGTGCTGACGCCCCTGGCGGCACAGCACGGCCACGTCGGGCAGGCGCACGGGGCGGTCCCAGGTGCCCGATTCGCGCAGCATCTGGCCTGCGGCATGGGCTTGCAGGTAGTCCAGCACCTCCCACACCTGGGCGTCGGTGAGCTGCGTGCTGCCAAAGCCGGGCATGGTCTGCACGCCGTTGCGGCCCTGCATGCCGTGGCGCACGCGCCAGAAGAGTTCGCCATCCAGCCGCTTCCACAGCAGCGCGCCGTTCAGGTTGGGCGGCCACATGGCCAGCTGGGCTGCGTCGGGTCCTTCGCCGTTGGCACTGGCGCCATGGCAGCGCACGCAATGCTGCTGGTACACCGCCTGGCCGCGCACGATGCCCTGCGCAGTGAAGCCCGTGGGTGACTGGTGCAGGCTGGTTGCCACGGCGGGCGTCAGCAGCAGGTGGCGATGGGGCCAGGGCGCAAACACCACCAGTGCAGCGGCCAGCCACCACAGCGGCTTGCGGCCGCGCCGCCACGCCACGGATACCGCCAGCGCCAGCAGCGCCACACCCACACACAGCAGCGACAGCAGCACGCGCCGCGCGTGGCCGGCATCCACCACCAGCATCTCGGCGGCCACACGGTGCGCAAACGGCCAGGCGGGCTGGCCGTGCACATCGGGCGCGAGGCCCACGGCATGCAGCAGCGCGCGCAGGCCCTGCTGGGTGGCCTGCAGGCCTTCGAGCAGAGCGGCCAGCCACTCGGGCGGCAACGACAACCAGGCCAAGGCGGTGGCTACCAGCTGGCGTCCAGCCCCAGCAACGCCAGCGCCTCGTGGCGCAGGGCCGCCAGGCGTGGGTCGCCCCGGTGGCGCGGGTACGGCAGGTCGTTGACCAGCACCTGCTTGACGCGCGCAGGCCGGTCAGAGAACACCACCACGCGCTGCGCCATGAACAGCGCTTCTTCCACATCGTGCGTGACGAGCAAGGCCGAGAAGCCTTCGCGCTGCCACAGCTGCACCAGCTCGGTCTGCATGGACAGGCGCGTGAGCGAGTCGAGCTTGCCCAGCGGCTCGTCCAGCACCAGCAAGGTGGGGTCGTTGACCAGCGCACGCGCCAGCGCCACGCGCTGCGCCATGCCGCCCGACAGCTGGTGCGGGAAGGCCTTGGCAAAGTCCTGCAGCCCAACCAGGGCCAGCGCTTCGTCCACGCGATGGCGCTGGGATTTGAGAATGCCCCGCGCCTGCAGGCCCAGGGCCACGTTGTCCCACACGGTGCGCCAGGGGAACAGCGTGGGGTCCTGGAACACCACGATGCGCGACGGGTCGGGCTGGGTGATGGGGGCGCCATCCTGCAGCAGCTCGCCGGTGGTGGCGGGCTCCAGCCCCGCCACCAGGCGCAGCAGCGTGCTCTTGCCGCAGCCGCTGGGGCCCAGCAGGGCCACGAACTCGCCGGGTGCTATGGACAAGTCCAGCTCGTCTATCACGTGCAGCGGGCCTGCGGGCAGGTCAAACCAGTGGCTGACATTGCGCACGTCAATGCGTGCGCCGGTCACACGGGCCGCCGTAGAGATTTCCGGAACCGTCGCGGAACTCACCATTTCACCACCCCCTTCTGCCACGACAGCACCCTGTCGCGCAGCACAAACAGCAGCGTGATCACGCCCGAGAACAACAGTGCCATCACGATGAGCGCCGCATACATGTTGGGATACGCCGCCCAGCCCTGCGCCCAGGTGAGGTACCAGCCCAGGCCCGCCTTCACGCCCAGCATCTCGGCCACCACCAGGGTGGAGAACGCCGCGCCCAGGCCCATGAACAGGCCCACAAACACCTGCGGCAGCGCCGCCGGGATGGCCACGCGCAGCACCAGAAACCAGGGCGACGCACCCATGGTGCGGGCCACGTCATAAAAGTTCTTGTGYACCCCGGCCACGCCCGACCAGGTGAGGATGGCCACCGGGAAGGCCGTGCCCAGCGCAATCAAAAAGATCGCGGTGGACCAGCTGGACGGAAAGAAATAGAAGCTGACCGGCAGCAGCGCGGTGGTGGGCACCGGGCCCAGGATGCGCAGCACCGGGTGGATCCAGTAACTGGCCTGGCGCGACCAGCCGATCAGCACGCCCGTGACAAAACCCGCCGCTGCGCCGATGGCAATGCCCAGTGCCAGCAGGCGGATGGAGGCGCCCGCGCTCTCCAGCAACCGCGACCAGTCGGTGGCGTACACCTCCACCAGGCTTTGGGGCGGTGCAAAGAAGGGCGGTGGCAGCGTGCCCAGCTTGGCGGTGAACACCTCCCACACCGCCAGGCCGACGGCAATGGCCACCAGCCACGGTCCAGCCGCACGCACGCGGCGCACCACGGCAGCCAGCGGACGGGCCAGCACCATCAGCGCCAGCAGCAACGCCGACACGCCCCCCGCACCCCAGGCGAACTCTTCGGTAAACGCCCATTCGCTGAAACCCGCCGGCTTGTTGGGCCACAGGCCCGTGAGCAAGGCCAGCCCCGCCCAGGCCACGGCGGCGGCCAGCCCCGCCCACCAGACCCCCTGAGCCGCTTTGGCCGCCTTGAAGTCGGGCGCGGTGGCAAGCTGCGCACGCGCAGCACGGGGCGCACCGGATGATGGGCTGGGCGCACGCAGCGGGGGCTGCGAAGGCTTGGGGCTGATGCCCGGCGGGGCGCCCAGGATGTTGTCGGCAACAGTGCTCATAGTCGGGTCCAGTCAGATCGATTCAGGTCCAGTGGTATTCATTCATCACGGTGAATGTTTGGCCATAGCCGCGCGAGGTGGGCGCGGCCCATGCGAGGGCTGCGTTCCCCTGCCCGCAATGCGAAGCACTGCGAGAGCGGGGGGATGGCGCGCAGCGACTCAGGGGGGTGCCCTTTGCTACACCAACACGTCAGCGTGGACGTGGGCCGCGAAGCGCGCAGGGTCGGTGCCGGGCTTGAGCACGCCCACCAGCTTGAAGTCGCGGGCATAGAACTCGATCTCCTGCCGCAGCGCCGTGCCCACCGGGTGGCTGCGGTGCGTGAGCGTGCCCAGCACGGCGCGCAGGTCCTCCTGCGGCACCTTGGAATACGGGCTGAAGATGCGCGCCGTTTCGTTGGGGTTGTCGGCCACGAAGTCCGACGCCTCGATGATGGCGCGGGTCAGCGCGGCTGCCGTGCCCTTGTCGTTGCGCACCATGGCGCCGCTCACGCCCAGCACGCAGCAGGTCTTGGCCGCGTATTCGCCCGACAGGTTGGACGCCAGGTCCACCAGGCCCTTGGTGCGGCGCTGGATCAGCAGCAGGTTGGGGTCGCCATCGGCAATGGCCTGGGCCTCGCCTTTTTCCACCGCCAGGCCCAGCATGTCGCCAGGGAACTGGCGCCAGGTCACGTCCTTCTCGGGGTTCAGCCCGGCCTTGGTCAGCAGCACCGAAAAGAAGTTCTTGCCGGGGCTGTTGAGGTCCGACACCGCAATGGTCTTGCCCTTGAGCTTTTGCAGGCTGGTCACGCCCGCGGCCTCGTAGCCCACCAGGCGCGAGCAACCGCCGTGCGAGCTGCCCACCAGCTTCACGTCAAAGCCCGACTCCAGCGGCTTGATCCAGCGGTGCACCATGCCCAGGCCCGCGTCGGCCTTGGAGGTGGCGATGGTCTCCAGCAACTGGTCAGTGGAGCCCGCAAAGTTGATCAGCTCGACCTTGAGGCCATGTTTTTCAAAAATGCCGCGCTCGATGGCGACCGGCGCGGCCGACAGGCAGATGGCGTTGGCGTTCCACGCCAGCTTTACCTCGCGCAGCTTGCCCGCGGCCAGCACGTGGCTGCCCACCACACTCGACGCCCCCACCACGCTGGCCGCGCCCGCTGTCTGCAACAGCTGCCGGCGCGTCCAGCGCCCTCCCACCCCACCTTGGCCTTGAATCTTGCTCATGTTGTGCCCTTTTGGTTGTCAAATCCTGATCGGCGCTGCGATTGCCCGTGAATTCCTGTGGATGCCTGCGAGCCGGTCCGCACCGCCGTTACGATGGATTGGCATTGAACTGAAAGACGCCTCGCAACAGAACGAAGAAAAACAGGGATGCATATGCAAAACACGCAACACACGGGCAGCCCGGGCGCTGGTGCAATACCGGGCATGAGTGCATTGCCCAACCCATCGACACCACCCACGTCCCCCTCCGCCCCCCACACCGCCCGCCTGCGCCACTTTATGCAGCAGCTGGCCGCGCTGGTGGAGCAGCGCCTGCCCGAGCCCGACACCCTGACCCAGGGCGCGACGCTGCTGCGCACGCTGGTGGCCCATGACGACTGGCTGCCCGACACCTATGCCCAGCCCCACCCCGATCGCTACCAGCAGTACCTGCTGCATGCCGACGCATTGGGGCGCTTTTCGGTCGTGAGTTTTGTGTGGGGCCCGGGCCAGGCCACGCCCATTCATGACCACACCGTGTGGGGCCTGATCGGCATGCTGCGCGGCGCCGAGGATTCGCAGGCCTATGCCCGCACGCCCGACGGCCGCTGGGCACCGCAGGGCGAGCCCGTGCGGCTGCAGCCGGGCCAGGTGGAGGCCGTCTCGCCCAACGACCCCGCCATAGGCGACGTGCACCGCGTGGGCAATGCCTGGGAGGGCCACACCTCCATCAGCATCCACGTGTACGGCGCCAACATCGGCGCGGTGCAGCGCAGCGTGTACCTGGAGGACGGCACGCGCAAGCCGTTCATCTCGGGCTACAGCAACAGCACCCTGCCCAACCTCTGGGACCTGTCCAAAAACCCTGCACCGGCTGCCTGAAGCCGATCCGACCCAACACCAAGACCATGACCGCTCCCGCCCTGCCCCAGACTTCGTTCCACCAGGTTCGCGAGGCCCTGCTCGCCCGCCAGGAAATCGCCTTGCTCGACGTGCGCGAGGAAGACCCGTTTGCCCAAAGCC
>NZ_JBGFFF010000108.1:0-15848 GCF_056175785.1 Acidovorax sp. LjRoot204 | reverse complement strand
CGCCCAGGCTTGCGCTGACTTGCGCCGCCGCGCCCGCAGCGGCAGGTGACGCCTGGGCCGCCAGCCACGGCACCGGGGCACGCAAGGTGAGCGCCAGCCCGCGCGGCCCCTCGGGGGTCGACACCACGCCCTGGCGCACCAGCCAGGTTTGCAGCGGCGGCTGGTCGGCATCCAGCGCGCCGCTCTCCAGCGCCTGCGCCATGCCGATGGGCCAGGGCTGCGCGGCCACCACGCGCTGCGGCACTCCAGCCTGGGCAGTGACCTGCGCCACCAGGGCACTCACCATCCGCAGCAGCGGTGCGCTGAGGCCCGACGCGGGCCAGGCCGTGCCACTTGTGGCGGAGGCAGCGGACGCCGCGACATTGCCAGACGTACCCGGGGTTGCGCCACGGGGCAGCGCCGATGCCCCCGGTGGCGAGGCCCGCGCGGCCCCCTCACCCCTTGCGCCCTGCAAGCGGCCATCGGCCCCGCCCGCCCGGCGCGGGTCGAAGCCCGCCGCCAACTGTTCGCGCGCCTGGGGCGAGATGCTGGCCTGGTCCGCCGGTGTGGGCAGCGGCCCGCCGGGCGGACTGGGTGAGGTGACCGAGGGCGGCGGCGCGCTGGGGTCTGCCGTGGGCAACGGCGAGGGTGCGGCGGGTAAAGCAGGTTTGGGCTTGTCCAGCCCCAGCAACGCCGTCTGCCTCTGCAGCGCCGCCTCGGCCAGGAACTGGGCCACGGGCGGCAGTGCCGTGCGGGACGGATCGATCGGGAGGGTCATGCCGGGTTGCCTGGGGAATGGATGTTCGATTCTGTAGTGATTCGTCCGGCGTGAACAGGCCATGGTGCGGGCAGGCCTGCCGCGCGCATCAGCTATCAACTACATAGCAAAAGGTGCAATAAAGTCCTGCGCTACCGGCACTTTTTGCCCACAATCCGGTTCCACAGCCCGCCGCGTTGCCTCTCAGTGCGCAGCCACCTCCCCGCCATGCCCCCGCACACCACCGCCCGCTCGCGCCTTGTTGATCGCCACCCCACACCCCACACCGGGGTTGCGCCTGCACTGCTGATGGCCGTGCTGGGCTTCCTGCTGTTCAGTGGGTGGATGTATGCGCCGCAGTGGGAGCGCGCCTTCCGCTCGGACGGCTCGCCGGTGTCGTGGCTGTCGAGCGCGCTGCTGCTGGCGCTCAGCATCACGGCCCTGCGGATGGTGGGGGACCGCGCCCTGACCCGGCTGCTGGGTGCTTGGCTGGCGCTCTCGTTTTTTGTGCTGGCGCTGGACGAGCAGTTCATGCTGCACGAGCTGTGGAAGTTTCGCTGCCATGAATGGACGGACGCCTGCCGCTGGGGCCCCGTGCGCGAAGCCCCCATGCTCGCCGTGGCGATGGTGGGCCTACTCACCATGGCCTGGCTGCACCGCGCCTTGTGGCACCCCGGCACGCGCGCGCTGCTGTGGGCGGGCCTGGCTGTGGGCTGGCTGGCGATTGGTGTGGACCAATGGCCCGAAGTGCAAGCGCACTGGCCCCGCCTGCCCGAGCAGCCATCCCTGCTGGCCACGCTGGAAGAGGGGCTGGAGGTGGTGGCCGAGGCGCTGGTGTTGGGGGCGTTGTTGCGACAGCCGGGGTTGCGATAAGAAGCGAACGAAGTGAAGGCTTGACGACGAAATACGCTCCGCTCACAGGAGCGTTATTCATTCCGCGGCTGTTTTTTTGGCCTTCAAAGCCTCGTGCCACTTCTCAGCTGCTTGCCCCATCGATGTCTTGAGGTCAGCGTCAATGTCGGAAGTCTGGAACATGAACGCCAGGCGCTCATTGACGACAACGGCAAGCTTCTCGTTTCTGTTAATGCGGCCAATGCTATCTGCCAAGCCATGATTGAAGGCCACGAACAGGGCGGCCAGACTTGCAAGAACCAGTGACTGGTCCTCATTGGCGCGGACGGGCGGCAGCATATCGTCCAGCCATCCGAGCATCACTGCCCTACCCTGCCGGATGAGCTTGGCCTGCGATGTGTAGCCGTGAAGGAGACCGCATCGCGCAGCGTACAAATCAACGCCACGGAGTGTGTACTCTGGCCCAGACAAGGTTAAGTAGCGGTCTGCCCAGGAGATGAAGTCCTCCCGGTCTGTATCCATTTTCTCGCGTGGTCGCTCGATTCCGGATGCTATGTCGATGGCGCTCATCAGCAGCTGCGCTCCAGCGGCCATACGCTTGTTCTCAAGGCAGAACTTGATGTCGGAAATGATGTGATCGAAAAAGACCGCGTGATACAGCCGCAGGTCAAGCCAGCCGTCCGGATTCAGTTTTTCCGCCATGAGTGCTTCCAGTAAAGCATGCAGTGACACCTTTTAAAGCGTCATAGGCGAATTGTCATGCAACCGGCGCGGGGGGCTACGGCTTAAGCACTGCCGATCCTGACCCAAAGCAGTCCAACAGCATCCCCTCACGTGCACTCCTGATCCACCCAATACCCCGCCGGAAACCATTGACCGTTGATATTGAGATACCAGCGCCATTCAAAAATGGGCTCAAAGCTCATGCCCCCTGGCGAAGGGGTGTCGATGCGCAGGATGTCCGCCACACCGTCGCGGTCCATGTCGATCTCGTGCACCAGCACGGCGGCGTTCTTGCGCTGGGGCTTGTCGCGGATGGGCGGGTCGGCGGGCATCATCCAGCTCGTGGCGTATCGCCGGGTCTTCACCTTCACCGCATCGGGCGGCAGCTTGCCGGGCACCACCAGGCGCACCAGCACGTCGGCCGACTCTGACACCTTGGCATAGCCGCGCACGGCAGTGGTCTCATCGTTGCGCGGGTCGTCAAAGCCCTTGCCCGGGTAGTGGCCGCCGCAATAGTGGTCTGCATTGCTGATGTCCCAATACCGCCGGCCCATGGTGCGGGCGCCCACCAGGCCCTGGTGCGTGATGGCGTAGAGCGTGAGCGCCGGGGCAAAGGCCAGATCGGCACCGCCCACGTCCCAGAAGCCAGTCACGAACTCGATCTCGGGTCCGCTGTGGCGGTTGAAGCTGCCATAGGGCACAGCGGTGGGCTCCACGCCAATACGGCTGCCCGCCACGGCCGCGATGCCGTCGGCCTCGGTCTCGTGCAGCAGGGCCACGCTGGTGTGGCTGCGGAAGTACGACGGGGCAATGGCAGGCAGCGTGGGGGCGGATGCCAGGGGCGCCACGGCCGGGATATGGTCCACGGCGCGGGTGGCCAGCTTCAAGTTGTCCAGCGGGTTGACGGGGCGGCCCCGGTCGATCTCCTGCTCGGGCCGCAGCAACGCGCCGCCGCGCATGAGCTTTTTGGCAGCCTCCCATTCGGGGCGCAGGGGGTACTGCACGGGCATCCGGGGCGTGTGGCTTTGAGCCAACGCGGGCAACTGCAATGCAGCGGGGCGCGGCAGGGCGTTGCCATAGGCCCGCATGCGGTTGGCGGACGGCGCCACCCAGAAGGCGCGGGCGGCGTCCTTGCCCGCCTGGGCCAGGGTGAGGGGCTGGTCGGCCAGCAGGTTGCAGGCCACATGGGCTTGCAGGGGCTCAGGCAAAGGCGGGCCCAGGCGCGCATCGCCCGTGTAAAGCACGGCGCACCAGCCGTCGCGCTCGGTGATCTGCTGCAGCACGGTGTTGGCGGGTACCTGGGCCACGATGCGCGCCTGCGACTGGGCAGCATCGCGCAGGTTGACCCAGGAGCCCTGCACATAACGCTGCTTGGCGGGCGCCACAGCCGGCGTCTGGGCATTGACCGGGCCTACGAGAACTGCGCCCAGCAAAGCAGCCATGGTCCAGCGGCGAGGCCGTGTGGCGTGCACCAAAGTCTTCATGCTCCAGCCCCTGCAAAAGAGTTACACCGCCAATGCAGGCTCTGCCGCTTCAGCAGGCGGTTGCGATTCAATCACCCGCGCCAGCAGCGCGCCGCTGTAGCGCGCGGGCAGCGGGATCCACACGCGCACCGGGCTACCCTGGGCGACCTGCACGGGCTGGCCTTCCACATTGCGCATCTCTTGCAGGCGCACGGTGGTGTTGCCGCTGGGGTGCACGACCTCGACCAGGTCGCCCACGGCAAAGTGGTTCTTGGTTTCGAGCTGTACCCAGTCTCCTGACAGGCCCACATCGGCCTGTCCTTCGGCACCCAGCACCTCGCCCACATACTGGCTGCGCTGCGTGGCCGAGTGGCCGTTGATGTAGTTCTGGTAGTCGTTGCTGGGGCGGCGCTCCAGCAGGCCGCCGGTGTAGCCGCGGTTGGACAGGCCTTCCAGCTCGATCAGCAGCTCGGGGTTGAAGGGGCGGCCCGCCACGGCGTCGTCAATGGCGCGGCGGTAGACCTGGGCAGTGCGGGCCACGTAGTACAGGCTCTTGGTGCGGCCTTCGATCTTGAGCGAGTCCACGCCGATCTGCGCCAGGCGCGCCACGTGCTCCACCGCGCGCAGGTCCTTGCTGTTCATGATGTACGTGCCGTGCTCGTCTTCCATGATGGGCATCATCTGCCCGGGGCGGCCAGCCTCTTCGATCAGGTAGACCTTGTCGGCCTTGGGATGACGCTCGCCGTTGCCGGTGGTGGAGAACGACTGCTCGGCCTTTTGCTGCGCGGCCTCGAAGTTGAAGTCGCCTTCCATCTTCTGCGCAATGGCTTCGCCCGTGGTGGGGTCGATGTCGGCGTCGTGCGTGGCGTAGTTCCAGCGGCAGGCGTTGGTGCAGGTGCCCTGGTTGGGGTCGCGGTGGTTGAAGTAGCCGCTGAGCAAACAGCGGCCCGAGTACGCAATGCACAGCGCGCCGTGCACGAACACTTCCAGCTCCATGTCGGGGCATTCTTGGCGGATCTTTTCGATCTCGTCCAGGCTCAATTCGCGCGAGAGGATGACGCGCTCCACGCCCATCTTCTGCCAGAACTTCACCGCCGCCCAGTTGGTGGTGTTGGCCTGCACCGAGAGGTGCACCACCTGCTCGGGCCACTTTTCCTTGACCATCATGATCAAGCCCGCGTCGGCCATGATCAACGCGTCGGGTTGGCAGTCGATCACGGGTTCGATGTCGCGCAGGTAGGTGCGGATCTTGTCGTTGTGCGCAATCAGGTTGCTGGTCACAAAGAACTTCTTGCCGCGTGCGTGCGCCTCGTCAATGCCTTGCTTGATCTGCTCCAGACGGAACTCGTTGTTGCGCGCGCGCAGCGAGTAGCGCGGCTGGCCGGCGTACACCGCGTCGGCGCCAAAGTCGTAGGCGGCGCGCATCTTGTCGAGCGAGCCAGCAGGCAGGAGGAGTTCGGGGGCTTTGAGCGTGGTCATGGGGTGGCCCAATCTAAAAATCGTCGGGGGTCGGGTTCAGCGGGGCATCAGGGGCAGACCGCCCAGCATGCCCACGGCCTGTGCTGGAAACTCTTCGGCATCAAACGCCTTGTCGCCATCGGCGTCCTGCACGCCATTGGGCACCAGGCCCTTGAAGTCAAACTGGCGCGGGTCCATGAAGTGCGAGGGCACCAGGTTGCGCAGCGCGACGGCCATGTTCTCGATGCGGCCGGGGTAGAGCTGCTGCCAGTCGCGCAGCATCTGGCCGATCTGCTTGCGCTGCAGGTTCTCCTGGCTGCCGCACAGGGTGCAGGGGATGATGGGGAACTGGCGGTGCTCGGCCCAGCGCGTGAGGTCATCCTCGGCCACGTAGGCCAGCGGGCGGATGATGAGGTGGTCGCCCCGGTCGCTCTGCACCTTGGGCGGCATGCCCTTGAGCTTGCCGCCGAAGAACATGTTCAAAAAGAACGTCTGCAGCATGTCGTCGCGGTGGTGGCCGAGCGCAATCTTGGTGCAGCCCAGCTCGTCGGCCACGCGGTACAGAATGCCCCGGCGCAGGCGGCTGCACAGGCTGCACATGGTCTTGCCTTCGGGGATGTGCTCCTTGACGACGCTGTAGGTGTCCTGCGTTTCGATGTGAAAGGGCACGCCGACCTGCGTCAGATACTCCGGCAGCACGTGGGCCGGAAAGCCGGGCTGCTTCTGGTCGAGGTTGACGGCGATCAGCTCGAACTTGTGGCCGTTGCGCTGCTGCAGCATGCGCAGCACGTCGAGCATGGCATAGCTGTCCTTGCCGCCCGAGACGCAGACCATGACCTTGTCGCCGTCTTCGATCAGACCAAAGTCGGTGATGGCCTGGGCCACCTGGCGCACCAGGCGCTTTTCGAGCTTGAGCGCGGCGTGGGCGGCAGCCTTGGCAGCCGCTGCGGCAGCGTCGTCGTCGCCCTCCACAAAGGAAGAGGCGGGCGGGGTGGCGGTATCAAGCATGGAATGGACGGACCAGACGGCGAAACGGGATGGCGCAATGAAGGGGGGATTGCAAGGTTGCCGCACCCAGCGGCGCCTTGCAATGGGCTGCCGCACTGCGCTGGTACGGCATTGACTACTATTTTTATAGCTACCAGCGCATATGGAACAGGCGCTAGCAGCCAATTCGACTCAAATTCAGGCTTCTGCGGGGTAGAACATCTTGCGAGTGGGCACATCGGCCACCGCCTTGGCAATGGCGCCAATGTGGTCTGGCGTGGTGCCGCAGCAGCCGCCCAGGATGTTGACCAGCCCCTCGGCCGCAAACTCGTGCACCAGGCGGCTGGTGATCTCGGGCGTTTCGTCAAAGCCGGTGTCGCTCATGGGGTTGGGCAGGCCGGCGTTGGGGTAGCAGCTGATGAAGGTGTCCTCGGCCACCCGGTTCAGCTCCTGGATGTAGGGGCGCATCAGCGTGGCGCCCAGAGCGCAGTTCAGGCCAATGGCCAGCGGGCGCGAGTGGCGCACGCTGTGCCAGAAGGCAGTGACGGTCTGGCCCGACAGGATGCGGCCCGAGGCGTCGGTCACGGTGCCGCTGATGATGAGCGGCAGGCGCTCGCCGCTCTTCTCAAAGAACTCGTCAATCGCGAACAGCGCCGCCTTGGCGTTCAGGGTGTCGAAGATGGTCTCGACCAGCAGCACGTCGGCGCCGCCTTCGACCAGCGCCTCGGTCTGCTCGTAGTAGGCAGCGCGCAGGGTTTCAAAGTCGATGTTGCGCGCGCCGGGGTCGTTCACGTCGGGGCTGATGCTGGCCGTCTTGGGCGTGGGGCCGAGGGCGCCGGCCACAAAGCGGGGCTTGTCGGGCGTCGAATACTTGTCGCAAGCGGCGCGCGCCAGCTGGGCCGAGCGCAGGTTCATCTCGCGCGCCAGGTCGGCCATGTGGTAGTCCTCCTGGGCGATGGTGGTCGCGCCGAAGGTGTTGGTCTCGATCAGGTCGGCGCCCGCAGCCAGGTAGCGCTCGTGGATGTCGCTGATCACGTCGGGCCGCGTGAGCGAGAGCAGCTCGTTGTTGCCCTTCACGTCGTAGGCAAAATCCTTGAAGCGGTCGCCCGCGTTGCCCGGGCCCGTGTAGCCCTCGCCCCGGTACTGCGCCTCGCCCAGCTTGAAGCGCTGGATCATGGTGCCCATGGCGCCGTCGAGGATGACGATGCGTTGGGCGAGGATGTCGGGCAGTTGCGCAGCGCGCGTGTAGTGGAGGGCTTGCATAGGCCCCTATTGTAGAAAGCGTCGGCGACGCTACCAAAGAGCGGGGTTCAACCTGAATTACGTCCTATATGATCCCCCGCGTCGCCGCATTCCGCGCGTCGACAGATCCGCATTTTTAATGAGAGGGAGGCCATCTAATGACATCAAAACGCCCCATTTTTCTTGCACTGCCACTGACCGCATTAGCCTGCATTTTCATGGTCGGTTGTGCGGGACCTGCGCCCAACTACACACCGTCGGTAGACAACGTTGAGCGACTGAAAAAAACCGCATCCTCTGAGATGAAGGTTGGTACGTTTGCCACAAAACCAGGAATGCAAAGCGCGGACGCCATATCCCTAAGAGCCTCTTCCATGGTGTCGCCTGTAGGCAAAAACTATGGCGACTATCTTGCAGCGGCTCTGCGTTCTGAGCTCGAATTGGCGAAGCTACACGCTCCCAATTCCCCTGTCGAAGTGTCAGGGACCCTGCTGCAAAACAACATCAATGCGGGTGGAATCCAGACTAATGATGGGCAGTTGGAAGCGCAATTTGTTGTGAAGAAGGGAGAGGAAGTTCGGTACGACAAGGTCAAGAAGATCACACGACAGTGGGAAGGCGCTTTCGCTGGCGCTGTCGCTATCCCTCAGGCCGCAAACAACTATCCGTTGATGGTGCAAGACCTCTTGGGGGCTCTGTTTGCTGATCCAGACTTCGTTGCCTCTCTCAAGCAAAGATAAGGAGACAACATGTACCAGCGCATTGTTTTCTTGTCGCTCAGCGTAGTGTTGGCCCTCACCCTGGGGGGCTGTGCACATCCCATCTCCATGGCACCCAACTTAGCCACTGTCCAACCTGCGGCGGACAGGCCGATGCTGGACAAAAAAGCGGGCTATCACATTTCGGCGGCGTCCAAAGCCCTGGAAGTCACTACACCGGGCGGAGGCGGCGACAAGGTGCGTTACTTTCCCTATCGGGATCTAGAGCCTGGCCTGTACAAGGCTTTGGGGGTAGTGTTTCGCGATGTCGCCAAAATCAACAATCCAACCGATGCAGCGGAGTTGAGTGCCAGTGGCATTCAGCTGCTGATTACTCCAGAGATCACCACCAACTCCTCGTCAGAAAGCGCGTTGACGTGGCCGCCCACGGTTTTCACAGTGACGCTGTCCTGCCAAATCAAGGACATGCAAGGTAAGACGCTGGATTCGCTGCGGGTGGAAGGACGCGGTCAAGCGGAATTCTCCGAGTTCAAATCTAACTTCTCGTTGGCAGCCGTCAGAGCGAGCGATGACGCATTGGCGAAACTTATCGTAGCGCTGCGTCAATCAACGGCGTTTGCAAAGTAACCTGACCTTGTAACCTCGGCCCTATGGGGGCCGAGGTGGAGAGCCAAGGATTCACTCCGCCACCGGCAGCGCGGATATCGGAATCCCAACATCGTTCTCAAAGTGCCGGGAGATGGCAACGGCGCACAATAAGCCTTGTCAGCAGTAGTCACTGCTTACCGAAGAATCAGACAGATCGCCCCTAGCTCACTATAAAAGTGCGCTAGCAGCTATCCATTTCAGAGTATCCGCTTGTCCTCTCGCCTGTCCCCCGCACTGTCCTCTGCCCATGCCGTTTTGCAGGACGTTTTTGGCTACGAACAGTTTCGCGGCCCGCAGCAGGCCATCATCGAGCACGTGATCGCGGGCAGCGATGCCCTGGTGCTCATGCCCACGGGTGGTGGCAAGTCGCTGTGCTACCAGGTGCCGGCCATCGTGCGCCAGCAGCAGGGGCGTGGGGTCACCATTGTGGTCTCGCCCCTGATTGCGCTGATGCACGACCAGGTGGGCGCGCTGCACGAGGCGGGGGTGTCTGCCGCGTTTCTCAACTCCACGCTGAGCTATGACGAGACGCAGGACGTGGAGCTGCGGCTGCAGACCGGCGACATCACGCTGCTGTATGCCGCGCCAGAGCGGCTGAACACGCCCCGGTTTCTGGGCCTGCTTGACAGCCTGTACCACGGCGGGCACCTGTCGCTGTTTGCCATCGACGAGGCGCACTGCGTGAGCCAGTGGGGCCACGACTTCCGCCCCGAATACCGCGCGCTTACGGTGCTCCATGAGCGTTACCCCGGCGTGCCGCGCATTGCGCTTACAGCCACGGCCGATGCGCTGACGCGGGCCGACATCGTGGAGCGGCTGCAGCTGGAGGGCGCGCAGCACTTCGTGAGCAGCTTTGACCGGCCCAACATCCGCTACCGCATCGAGGAAAAGAAGGAGCCGCTGGCGCAGCTGCTGCGCTTCATCGAGCGCGAGCACCCGGAGGACGCTGGCGTGGTGTACTGCCAGTCGCGCAAGCGCGTCGAGGAGATGTCGGCTGCACTGGTGGACGCGGGCATCAAGTCCCTGCCCTACCACGCAGGCCTGCCCACCGAGGTGCGCCAGCAGAACCAGGACCGCTTCCTGCGCGAGGAAGGCATCGTGATGGTGGCCACCATTGCGTTCGGCATGGGCATCGACAAGCCCGACGTGCGCTTTGTGGCGCATGTGGACATGCCCAAGAACATCGAGGGCTACTACCAGGAGACCGGCCGCGCAGGCCGCGACGGGCTGAACGCCGACGCCTGGATGGCCTACGGCCTGCAAGACGTAGTGAACCAGCGCCGCATGATCGACGAAAGCCCCGCGAGCGAGGAGTTCAAGCAGGTGATGCGCGGCAAGCTCGACGCGCTGCTGGCCCTGGCCGAGGCCACGGACTGCCGGCGCGTGCGGCTGCTGGGCTACTTCGGAGAGCACTCCACGCCCTGCGGCAACTGCGACAACTGCCTGAACCCGCCCGCCGTGTGGGACGGCACGGATGCGGCCCGCAAGCTGCTGTCCACCATCTACCGCGTGCAGCAGGCCAGCGGCCTGAGCTTTGGCACCGGCCAAATCATGGACATCGTGCGCGGCAAGGACACCGAGAAAGTGAAGCAGTTCGGACACGACAAGCTCTCCACCTTCGGCGTGGGCAAGGACTATTCCGAAGCACAGTTGCGCGGCGTGCTGCGCCAGCTGCTCGCCACCGGGGCCATGGGGCTGCAAAAGGTGATGCTGGAGAGCGGCCACGGCTTCGACACGCTGAGCCTCACCGACGGCTCCCGCCCGGTGCTCAAAGGGGACGTGCCCGTGCTGCTGCGCGAATCCACGGCCAGCGCATCCGCCAAGCGCACGCGGCGCAGCACGGTACCGCCTGCCGCTGCCGCCAACCTGGGGCCCGATGCCCAGGCGCGCTTCATCAACCTCAAGGCCTGGCGCGCCGAGGTGGCGCGCGAGCACAATCTGCCCGCGTATGTGATCTTTCACGACGCCACGCTGGCTGCGATTGCCGAGCGCAACCCTGTGTCCCTGGACGACCTGCAGGGTATCAGCGGCATGGGGGCGAAGAAGCTGGAGGCGTATGGGGCGGAGGTGCTGAGGGTGGTGGAAGGTCGCTGATTTCTGTCACATCAGCGACGCGTGCCCCCCTGAATCTGCTGGCAATTTAGTTTGCTGTGCGGCCGCTGAAAAGGGATACATTCAGTTGGATTGTCTAACCACCACTGCTGTATTCAAGAGAGGGAGAGAGGAATGCATTCCAAGAAATTGATAGCTGTCGTATTGCTATCGGGAGCGGGCCTGGCGCAAGCATTTGCACCACAGGCAGGGACCTGGGTCGTGAGCTCTGAACTGGATGGCAAGCCAGGGCGGGGGCTGGCGATTGACGTGCAGAACGACACGTTCGTGATGCAGATGTATGCCTACGAAAGCAGCGGACAACCCACCTTCTATTTGGCAACAGGCAAGATAGCGAATGATCAGGTCGCAGCGCCCTTGATTCGTTACACAGGGGGACGTTATCTGGGTAGCGGCCCGCTTTCAGGAAAAGAGGCGGGCAACGTTGGCACGGTGCGATTCCGTTTCACCAGCGGAGCCACGGGCTACATCACCCTCCCGGGTGAATCTGAGAAAGCCATCTCCCGGTTCAATTTTGGGTATGCTTTTGCAGCATCCAGCCTTGTGGGCATCTGGGCATTGACCTCTTTAGGCTCGGAAGGTCTTGTCGCGGATGCCGCGCAGCTGACCAGCAACTTGGGTCCTACCTCCACCGGAAACGGCCTTGTCGCAACCTCAGACGGACTTTTCGGGTGTGAGCACCAGACCTCCGGCGGATTGGCAGGTAACGTGCTGTGCATCAAGATCAACGCGCAAGGTCAACTGCAACGATCCTATGTCTTTGCCTACAGCGTGAATGAAGGTGAAGGCTATTCCCAGCGCTCGGGCACCGGAACGCAACAACTCCTGTCTGTTCGCCGGCTGACAACGCCGCAGGGCGTCGGCACGGGTCTCGTCTACAAATCGGACGAACAACAGTCTGTGGTTGAACATCCTGCGCTACGGTTTCATATGGAGAACATTGCGACTGGCGGTTCTCTCAACTGAGCCAGATTGCCGCCAGGCGCAACCCTGGCACTCCCCCAGCGCTGCGACCAGCGCACGGAGGAGGGGGCTGCTACAGGCAGGCTCGGGCTGGAGGCACCGGTGAGAACTGCACTGTTGGTTTTCACGATCCAGTACAAACACCGCAGGCGGTTTGATAGAACCTAGCCGAGTGGTAAGCAGGGAAAAAATGCCGTCGCATTGGCCGTGTCCTTAGGCCCTTCCGATGGTTCATGCGCATGTTGCGGCATGCGATGGGCTAGAAGAGCCGCGGTTCAATGGCAATCAGCGGTTTCTTCCTCTTCAATGCGCGGATAAAAATCGTGGTCCTCGCGCTGCATGCGTTCGAACACGCGGCGTAGCACCACATTGGCTTCACTGCGAAAGCCCTCGGCATCGCGGCGCACGCTGTCGGCCGTGTTCCAGCGGCGCGCGAAGGCGTCGTAGGCGCTGGCAATGGAGGCCATCTCGCTCTGGTACTGGCGGCCCAGGCGCGCCAATTCGGCGTTGCCTCCGCGCTGCAGTGCGGGGTACAGCACCTGGTCTTCCACGGCCAGGTGCAGCTTGATGGTGCCGCTCATCGCCACAATGCCCTGGGCGATGGCCATGGCGTTGGCCTCCACGCCTGCGTGGGCCAGGGCGCGCAAAGTGGCGATGCTGCGCAGGATGTCGGTGTGCTGGTGCTTGAATTTGTCGAGGTTCACGGTCAGTCCTTGTGGGATGAATGAAGGACCTGCGCTGCCGCCGAGGGGGGTGGCGCAAGGCGCAGGTCGGTGGCGTATCAGCGGCGGGTCTCCGCGAGGTAGGCGCCAGCGTTGGCAGCAGGGGCCCGCGAGCCAAACACGCCGCTTACTACCTGCCAGGCCATGGCCAGCGCGCCGACAATGAAGACCACGTCGCCGAAGGTGCGCACCCAGCGCAGCGTCTGGATGAAAGGCTGCTGCATGAAGGCCTCACCCCGGGCGTACCACAGGCCTTCGCTCACGCTGGCGTGGAACTGGAACAAGCCGATGGGCAGCAGGCTGGTGGCAATCATCAGCACCAGGCCGGCGTTGAGCCACCAGAAGCCCGTCTTCATGAGCCGCTCGCTGAACACCAGCTGCGGCCGGATGTAGCGCAGCACCAGCAGCGTGAAGCCCAGCGCCAGGAAGCCATACACCCCGAACAGCGCGGCGTGGGCATGCACCGGCGTGGTGTTCAGGCCCTGCACGTAGTACAGCGAGATGGGCGGGTTGATCATGAAGCCGAAGACACCCGCGCCCAGCATGTTCCAGAAGGCCACGGCCACGAAGCACATCAGCGGCCAGCGCAGGCGGGCCATCCAGGGCGTGCGGTGCTGCAGGCGCCAGTGTTCCCAGGCCTCGTGGCCCAGCACGACCAGCGGCACCACTTCGAGCGCGCTGAAGGCCGCGCCCACCGCCATCACCGGGGTGGTCGTGCCCGCGAAGTACAGGTGGTGGAAGGTGCCGGGCACGCCGCCCAGCATGAACAGCGAGGCCGAGGCCAGGCTGGCCGTGGTGGCCATGCGCACCGACACGAGCCCCAGCGTCGAGAAGATGAAGGCCAGCGCCGTGGTGGCGAAGACCTCGAAGAAGCCCTCCACCCACAGGTGCACCACCCACCAGCGCCAGTACTCCATCACCGACAGGTGGGTGCGTTCGCCGTAGAAGAAGCCCGCGCCGTAGAACAGGCCGATGGCCACCACCGACGCCGTCAGCAGCGCCAGCAGGTTCTTGTCGCCGCCGCGGGTGCGCAGCGCCGGCACAATGCCGCGCAGCATGAGCACCAGCCAGAAGGCGATGCCGGTGAACTTGCCGATCTGCCACAGGCGGCCCAGGTCCACGTATTCATAGCCCTGGTGGCCCAGCCAGAAGTTCCACTCGGGCGGCATGATCTGCGCGATGGCCAGGTAGTTGCCCGTGAACGAGCCCACGACCACCACGACCAGCGCCCAGAACAGGATGTCCACACCGAGCTTCTGGTAGGCCGGGTCCTTGCCGCCGTTGATGAGCGGCGCGAGGAACAGGCCGGCGGCCAGGAAGCCCGTGGCGATCCAGAACAGCGCGCTCTGGATGTGCCAGGTGCGCACCAGCGAATACGGGAACCACTGCGATACGTTGATGCCGTAGAACTGCTGGCCTTCCACCGTGTAGTGGGCCGTGAAGCCGCCCAGCAGCACCTGGAAGCTGAACAGCGCCACGATGAGGAACAAATACTTGCCCAGCCCGCGCTGCGACGGCGTGAGCGGCACGCGCGAGAGTGGGTCGTGCTGGGGTGGCGTGGGTTCCACCTCGTCGTGCTTGCGCAGGAAGGACCAGCCCCACACGAGGAAGCCCACGCCCGCCATCATCACAACCACGCTCATCACCGACCAGACCATGTTCTCGGCCGTGGGCTTGTTGCCTATGAGTGGCTCGTGCGGCCAGTTGTTGGTGTACGTGGCCGTGGTGCCGGGGCGCTCGGTGGCGGCGGCCCAGGCCGTCCAGAAGAAGAAACCCGTCATCTGCGCGCGCCGCTCGGCGCTGGGCAGGGTGTTCTCCTTCATGGCGAAGTGCTCGCGGGTCTTGTGCAGCGCGGGCACGTCGCTGAAAAGCTGGTCGTAGTACAGCGCGGTCATCGCGATCGCGTCGGCCCGCACCGAGGACACCGTGGCCACACCCGTCTCGGGGCTGTAGGTGTTGGTGCGGTACTCGGTCTTCATGCGGTCGCGCAGCACGGCCTGCGCGGCCGTGTCGATGTCCGCAAAAGGCTTGCCGTGGGTGCGCTCGGACGCCACTTCCAGCCAGTTGAGCAGCTCGCGGTGCAGCCAGTCGGCCGTCCAGTCGGGCGCCTGGTAGGCGCCGTGGCCCCAGATGGAACCCAGCTGCATGCCTCCCACCGACTGCCACGCGGTCTGTCCGTCGAGGATGCTGTCGTGGGTGAAAAGCACTTCGCCCCCTGCCGTGGCGATCTTCGCGGGGATGGGGGGCGCGGTGCGGTAGACCTCGGCGCCGTAGTAGCCCAGCAGGCTGAAGGTGACGATGAGCACGCCGATCAGCGTGAACCAGAGCTTGCGGTAGTTACCCATGGCGGGCCTCCTGCTTCAACAGAACAACAATGAAGGGGCGGCGCCAGCGTGCGCTGGCGGCATGGGGTCGGGGTCTTGTGGTCATGGCTTTTTTGGAACGGGTGAATCGGTGTCACTGCCCACATCGCAAGCGCCGGGCCAGGGCTGCCGGCCTATCAAATCAACCACTTACACCGGTCATGGTTTTTTTGACCCTTCTCAAATGGGGTCTAATTCACCCATTTAAGGTGAATATCACCATGGACCATAGCCCCCTGCTGGCCGACCTGGCCACCGACCTGCCCCAGGCCGTGCGCCTGCAGCGGCTGGTGGACCACCTGCGCACCCGCTTTCACTGCGGCGCCGTGGCCCTGCTGCAGCTGGAAGAAGACCACCTGCGCCCCGTGGCCGTGGAGGGTCTGGTGCGCGAGGCGCTGGGCCGGCGCTTTGTGGTCAGCCAGCACCCCCGGCTCGCGGCCATCCTGGCGCGGCGCGAGGTGACCTGCTTCGACCACGACAGCACCCTGCCCGACCCCTACGACGGCCTGCTCGACACCCTGGTGGGCGAGCCCCTGCCCGTGCACGATTGCATGGGCGTGAGCCTGTGGGTGGACGGCAAGGCCTGGGGCGTGCTGACGCTGGACGCACTGCAGACCGGCACCTTCGGCGAGGCCGCACGCGCCGCGCTGGCCGACTGCAAGGTGCTGGTGGAGGCGGCCGTGCGCATCTCGCGGCTGGAGCGCGAGGTGCAGGCGCTGCGCAGCGCCCCACACACCCGCAGCGCCGACGACGAGCGCACCACCCGCGCGGGCGATGGCGACATGGAGATCGTCGGCCAGAGCGAGCCCCTGCTGCGCCTGCTGCACTAGCTGGAGGTGGTGGCGGGCTCGGACCTGCCC
>NZ_JBGFFF010000107.1:0-15982 GCF_056175785.1 Acidovorax sp. LjRoot204 | reverse complement strand
GCACACCGGCAGCAAACACGCAGGCCACGGTGCCCAGAAACGCGCGGCCCAGCACGTACACAAATGGCTGCGTACCGACAAAGCGCCGGACCAGCGCGCCCAGCGCCAGGGCCAGCGTGGCGGGCACGACCCCCAGCCAGATGGCAGCGCCCAGCGCATCGGCCCAGTCCAGGGCGGGTGAGAGCAGGCCCGCAATGGCGCCCACCGCCAGCAGCACGGGGATGGCCAGCGGCCAGCCCAGCATCAGCACCACGAGGCACGCGCCCGACCATTGCAATTGCAGCGGCATGGCGTGCAGCGTGGGCAGCGCCCACAGCCAGGGCAGAAACACCAGCGTGGCGAGCAATGGCGTCCACAGCGGGGACGCCGCGCCATGGGACTCGTGCTCCAGCGGCGTGCGGCTGGCCAGCAAGCGCCAGGGCCGCGTGACCAAGGCGGTCGTCAGGGCCACCAGCGCGACAAGAGACTCCAGCCACATTGTTTTGCTTCTCTTTTGATAGCTATCAGCGCATGATTCACTAGCGCTTGTGGCCTCTCTGGCTTGTAAAGTGCTATGCAGCCACCACGGGTTGCCCCAGGCTGCGCAGAATGTCCCGCACCATCTGTGCGCGGTCCTTGGGCTCCTTCAGCTCGCGCTCGATGCGCAGCTTCTCGTTGCCCGCCAGCTTGATGTGCTTGTTCTTCTGAATCAGTTCAATGATGCGCATCGGGTCGATGGGCGGCTGGGGCTTGAAGGTGATGTTGATGACGCCCGGGGCGGCATCCACCTTGACCACGCCGTAGGGCTGGCTCAGCACGCGCAGGCGGTGCACGTCGATGAGGGTCTGCGCCTGCGGCGGCAGCTTGCCGAAGCGGTCCACGATCTCTTCGAGCAGGCCGTCGATCTGGTCGGGCGTCTTGGCCGTGGCCAGCTTCTTGTAGAACGACAGGCGCAGGTGCACGTCGCCGCAGTAGTCGTCGGGCAGCAGGGCGGGGGCGTGCAGGTTGATGTCGGTGGTCACGCTCAGCGGGCTGAGCAGGTCCGGCTCCTTGCCGGCCTTGAGTGCCTTGACGGCTTCATTGAGCATCTCGTTGTACAGCTGGAAGCCCACCTCCAGCATGTTGCCGCTCTGGTTCTCGCCCAGCACCTCGCCGGCGCCGCGGATCTCCAGGTCGTGCATGGCCAGGTAGAAGCCGCTGCCCAGTTCTTCCATCTGCTGGATGGCATCGAGCCGCTGCGCGGCCTGCTTGGTCAGGCCCTCGGTGTCGGGCACCATCAGGTAGGCGTACGCCTGGTGGTGGCTGCGGCCCACGCGGCCGCGCAGCTGGTGCAGCTGCGCCAGGCCGAACTTGTCGGCGCGGCTCATGATGATGGTGTTGGCCGTGGGCACGTCGATGCCGGTCTCGATGATGGTCGAGCACAGCAGGATGTTGTAGCGCTGGGCAACGAAGTCGCGCATCACGCGCTCCAGTTCGCGCTCCGGCATCTGGCCGTGGGCCACGGCGATGCGGGCCTCGGGCAATATTTCTTCGAGCTTCTGGCGGCGGTTCTCGATGGTCTCCACCTCGTTGTGCAGGAAGTAGCACTGCCCGCCGCGCTTCAATTCACGCAGCACCGCCTCGCGGATCACGCCCGTGCCCTCGTTGCGCACAAAGGTCTTGATCGCCAGGCGCCGCTGCGGCGCGGTGGCGATGACCGACAGGTCGCGCAGGCCTTCGAGCGCCATGCCCAGCGTGCGCGGGATGGGCGTGGCTGTGAGGGTGAGCACGTCCACCTCGGCGCGCAGGGCCTTCATCTGCTCCTTGTGGCGCACGCCGAAGCGGTGTTCCTCGTCGATGATGAGCAGGCCCAGGTTGTGGAACTTGGTGGATTCGGAGAGCAGCTTGTGCGTGCCCACCACGATGTCCACCGTGCCGTCGCCGATGCCCTTGATGGCGGCGGTGATCTCCTTGCCCGAGCGAAAGCGCGACACCTCGGCCACCTTCACCGGCCATTTGCTGAAGCGGTCTACCAGCGTCTGGTAGTGCTGCTCGGCCAGCAGGGTCGTGGGCGCGAGGAAGGCCACCTGCTTGCCGCCCGTGACGGCCACGAAGGCCGCGCGCAGCGCCACCTCGGTCTTGCCGAAGCCCACGTCGCCGCAGACCAGGCGGTCCATGGGGCGCGGGCTGATCATGTCCTGGATCACCGCGTGGATGGCGGCGTTCTGGTCGGCCGTTTCTTCAAAGCCGAAGTCGTTGGCAAAGGTCTCGTAGTCCTGCGGGCTGTAGCGGAAGGCGTGGCCTTCGCGCGCCGCGCGGCGGGCGTAGATGTTGAGCAGCTCGGCCGCGCTGTCGCGCACCTGCTCGGCGGCCTTGCGCTTGGCCTTTTCCCACTGGCCGCTGCCCAGCTTGTGCAGCGGTGCTTCGTCGGCGCTCACGCCGGTGTAGCGGCTGATCAGCTGCAGCTGGCTTACGGGCACATAGAGCACGGCCTTGTCGGCGTATTCCAGATGCAGGAACTCCTGCATGGCGGGCGTGCCGTCGGGGTTCTTGTTGCCCACGTCCATGTTGACCAGGCCGCGGTAGCGGCCGATGCCGTGCGCGCTGTGTACCACGGGGTCGCCCACGTTGAGCTCGGCCAGGTCCTTGATCAGCGCCTCGACGTCGCTCACCTGCTCCTGCTTTTTGCGCCGGCGCGTGGTGGGGCCGGCGGCGAAGAGTTCGGTCTCGGTGACGAAGTCGATGCCGTCCTCGATCCAGCTGAAGCCCACGGTGAGGCCGGCGGTGGCGATGCCCACCTTCTCATCGTCCGCGCCCTGGAACTCGACCAGCGAGTCGAAGGCCGGTGGATTCACCCCGCTGGCGCGCAGAAAGTCGAGCAGGCTCTCGCGCCGGCCATCGCTTTCAGCCAGCAGCAGCACGCGGTGTTGCGTGTTGCGGATATGGGCGTGCAGCCGGGCCAGCGGGTCTTCGGCACCACGCACCACCGACAGGTCGCCCAGCTTCTGGAAGTGCGGGTTGTCGGCAATGTCCTCCACGCCGGGGCGGATGGACAGCTGGGCATGCTCCTTGGCGCGCGTGTAGAACTGGTCCGCCGAGAGGAACAGCGCCTCGGGTGGCAGCACCGGGCGCTCGGGGTCGCCCTGCACCAGGCGAAAGCGGTCTTTCGTGTCCTGCCAGAAGCGCTGGAAGGCGGGCTCCAGGTCGCCGTGCAGCACCACGGTGGCCTCGCCGCCCAGGTAGTCGAACACGGTGGCGGTCTCGTCGAAGAACAGCGGCAGGTAGTACTCGATGCCGGCCGTGGCCACGCCCGCGCCCATGTCCTTGTAGATGCGGCTCTTGGTCGGGTCGCCCTCGAGCATCTCGCGCCAGCGGCTGCGGAACTTGGCGCGCGCCTCGTCGTCCATGGGGAACTCGCGCCCGGGCAGCAGGCGCACCTCGGGCACGGGGTACAGGCTGCGCTGGCTGTCGGGGTCGAAGGTGCGGATGCTGTCGATCTCGTCGTCGAACAGGTCCACGCGGAAGGGTACGAGCGAGCCCATGGGGAACAGGTCGATCAGCCCGCCGCGCACGGCGTACTCGCCCGGGCTCACCACCTGCGAGACATGGCTGTAGCCCGCCAGCGTGAGCTGGGCCTTGAACTTGGCCTCGTCGAGCTTTTGCTTGACCTTGAAGTGGAAGGTGTAGCCCGCGAGGAAGGAGGGCGGCGCGAGCCGGTACAACGCGGTGGTGGCGGGCACCAGCACGACATCGGCTTCGCCTTGCGAGATGCGCCACAGCGTGGCCAGCCGCTCGCTGATCAGGTCTTGGTGCGGGGAGAAGGTGTCGTAAGGCAGCGTCTCCCAGTCGGGGAACAGTGCGCAGCGCAGGCCCGGCGCAAAAAAGGCCATTTCGTCGATGAGCCGCTGTGCATCGGTGGCGTCGGACGTGACGATGGCGGTGGTGTGGCCAGCGGCCTTGTCGCGCTCGGCCAGGCGTGCCAGCAGCAGGGAGTCGGCGCTGCCCACGGGGCGGGGCAGGGCAAAGCGTTTTCCGGGGGAGAGTTTGGGGAGTTCCATGCGGACGGTGTCGTCAGTGGGCCCACCGCATCCCCAGGGGCGCGAAACACGCACGGGCTGGATCGGGGGCAACGGGAGATTTTAGAATGAGCGCTCCATGACTGCTCCTCTGTTGCACCCTTCGCTCACCCCCTTGTCGGCCCAAGGGCGTTTTTGGGCCTTGGTGCCCTGTGCAGGGGTCGGGTCGCGGGCCGTGCCGGCAGGCGCAGGCATGGCCCCTTCAGCACAGCCTGTGCAGGCATCGACCGTGGCGGCTTTTTCGCCCGCCTCAGCGCTGTCTGCCAATGCACCCGTGGCGGTTGCCCCGTTGCCCAAGCAATACCACCTGGTGGCAGGCCATCCGATGGTGCTGCACACACTGGCTGCGTTTGCTGGAGTCGGGCGCTTGCTGGGGACGCTGGTGGCCGTGGCGCCGGGGGATCACTTTCTGGATGCCCATGCCCATCCCGCATTTTTTGTGGTGGAGTGTGGTGGCCCCACGCGTGCCGACACGGTGCTGGGTGGCCTCAAGGCGCTGCTGGATCGTGGTGCCCAACCTGGCGACTGGGTGCTGGTGCATGACGCAGCGCGCTGCCTCGTGACCTCAGAGCAGATCGATGCGCTCATCGACCAATGCGCGGGCGACAGTGTGGGTGGCCTGTTGGCGCACAAGCTGGCCGACACGCTCAAGACTTCCATCGACGGCCCGGGCGGCGTGCGCGTGGCCTCTACTGTGGACCGCAGCGACAAGTGGCTGGCGCAGACGCCGCAGATGTTCCGCATCGGCCCGCTGATGGAGGCCATCGACAAGGTGGGCTCCAACGTGACCGATGAAGCCAGTGCGATGGAGGCCCTGGGTTTTCACCCCCGGCTAGTGCCCGGAGGGGCACAGAATTTCAAGGTCACTTACCCGGACGATTTCGCGCTGGCGGCTGCGGTGCTGGCCCAGCGTGCGCACAGCACCACGCTGGAGCGCTTTGGCGGGGAGCGGGGGCAGGTGAGTACGGCCCCTGGCAAGAAGAATCTTTTTTAGTCCGCTGCGCATGGCGCTGCCGGCATCACTGGCGCGCTGACTGCGTTGCTCATCGAGGGAAACCGTCCGACGTTCCCCGCGACTCCTCACACAAACCTTCACAAAGGCAGACAAATGAATTTCAGGATTGGAGAAGGCTGGGACGTACATGCGCTGGTGCCCGGCCGCCGCCTGGTGATTGGTGGGGTAGAGATTCCTCACCCGACAGGCCTGCTGGGCCACTCGGACGCCGACGTATTGCTGCACGCCATCACTGACGCGCTGCTGGGCGCGGCGGCACTGGGAGACATTGGCCGCCATTTCCCCGACACCGATGCTGCGTTCCGGGGCGCAGACTCGGGCGTGCTGCTGGCCGAGGCGGCGCGGCGGGTGCGCGCAGCGGGCTTTGAGATCGGCAACATCGACAGCACGGTTGTCGCCCAGGCCCCACGCCTGGCGGCGCACATCCCCGGCATGCGGGCCGCCATCGCCCGCGCGGTGGGTGTGGCAGAGGACCAGGTCAATGTGAAAGCCAAGACGGCCGAGCGCCTGGGCCCGGTAGGGCAGGGGCTGGCCATGGAAGCACGGGCCATAGCGCTGGTCTACCGGGCGTAAGTCGCAGGGGATTGGCCCGGCCTTTGGCGCAGGGTCTTGCAGCGCTCAGCTGCTGCTGCGCTCCACGATGGAAAAGCCGATGTCTACCACGGGCTGGGCGACTGCCTTGCCCTCGGCCCGGTCGGCAATCCACTGAGCCGCTGTCTGGCCCATGCGTGTGCCGTCGATGCGTACGCTGGAAAGAGCCGGGCTGACGGTCTCGGCAAAGTCGATGTCGCCAAACCCCATCACCGCGAGTTGCTGAGGCACTGCGATTGCGCGGGCCCTGGCTTCGGTGAGCACGCCCAGGGCGAGCGTGTCGGAGCTGCAGAACACTGCGTCGATATCGGGCACGTCGGCCAGCAGGGCTGCGAGCCCGGTACGGCCATCTGCGTGGGTGGTGGGTGATTTACCCAGTCGCACGGCGGGCGGGCGCAGACCCAGGTGCGCGGCGGCGTCGGCAAAGCCCTGAGCGCGCCGCGCCGCGCGCTCGTCTCCGCCACTGAGCAGCGCCAGCCGTCGCCGTCCCCTGGCGAACAGGTGCTCGCACACGGCGGCGCCCAGCGCTTCGTGGCGCAGGCCGACCAGCATGTCGATCGGGGTGTCCGTGAAGTCCCAGGTTTCCACCACCGGAATGCCCGAGGCCATCAGCAACCGCCGCCCCTCGGGTGAGTGCATGACCCCCGTGAGCACGATCCCATCGGGCCGCCGGCCCACGATGGCGCGCAGCAACTCGTCTTCGCGTGAACGGGCGTAGCCCACCTGGCCCACCATGACCTGAAAGCCGCGCAGTTCCAGCGCATCGGTGAGGGCCTGCACCATTTCACCAAACAGTGGCCCCGTGAGCGTGGGGACCAGTGCCGTCACCACATGGCTGCGCGCCGAACGCAACCCGCCTGCCACCAGGTTGGGCACATAGCCCAAGGCGGAAACGGCTTCCTGAACCCGTTGCCGTGTGCGCTCAGACACCTGCTGCGGCGTGTTGATGGCGCGAGACACGGTAATCATCGACACGCCTGCCCGTTCGGCCACCTCGCGCAGCGTGACCGCCGAGCGGTCGCGGCCGGAGGGTGGGGCAGTGCGGGCCGGATCAGGAGCTTGCATGGTGGTGGAGTCTAAAGGGCGCGTGACTTCGGGCTCGCACCGTGCACGCTCCTGTGCGACGGCACTCCAGTGAAATTCGTCAACATAAGGGTTTTCACTGTGTTGTCTGATGATGTTAACGTTAACATTTGCATAAATCGCAGAAATTTCCCCTTTTAGAGCAGAAATTCTGTGACTTGTACGACCTTCGATAACCTCTTACCCACCGCCCGCTTTTCACCATGACCCCGCAAGAACTCAAAACCATCATGGGCTCCGGCCTGCTCTCGTTCCCCATCACCGACTTCGACGAGCAGGGCAACTTCCGCCCCAAGACCTACATCGAGCGCCTGGAGTGGCTCGCCCCCTACGGCGCCAGCGCCCTGTTTGCCGCCGGTGGCACGGGTGAGTACTTCTCGCTCTCGGGCCCCGAGTACAGCGAGGTCATCAAGACGGCCGTGGATACCTGCCGGGGCAAGGTACCGATCATTGCCGGGGCCGGTGGCCCCACCCGCACGGCCATTGCCCATGCCCAGGAGGCCGAGCGCCTGGGCGCCCATGGCATCCTGCTGTTGCCGCATTACCTGACCGAAGCTGGCCAGGAAGGCCTGATCGCCCATGTGGAGCAGGTCTGCAAGAGCGTGAAGTTCGGTGTGATCGTCTACAACCGCGACCGCACCAAGCTCACGGCCGAGTCCCTGGCCATCCTGGCCGAGCGTTGTCCGAACCTGGTGGGGTTCAAGGACGGTGTGGGCAACATCGAGACCATGTCTTCCATCTACATGAAGATGGGGGACCGCTTTTCGTACCTGGGCGGTCTGCCCACGGCAGAGGTGTATGCCGCTGCCTACAAGGCGCTGGGCACGCCGGTGTATTCATCGGCGGTGTTCAACTTCATCCCCAAGACGGCGATGGAGTTCTACAAGGCGGTGGCCAGCGATGACACAGCCACGCAGCACCGGCTGCTCAAGTCGTTCTTCATGCCGTACCTGGCCATCCGCAACCGGGTGGAGGGCTATGGCGTGTCGATCATCAAGGCGGGGGCACGCATCGTGGGCCATGACGGCGGGCCGGTGCGGGCGCCGCTGACGGACCTCAAGCCCCATGAGATGGAAGAGCTCAAGGCGCTGATTGACAAGCTCGGGCCGCAGTAAGCGCGGTCTGGCGCCGGGCCTGGTTCACCAGGCCCTCGTTTTTTGCTCCCATTGCAGACACCCCTACACCCCGGGCCCGGCCGTGCACAGGTCCGGAGGCAGTCGTGGCACGCCCATTCCCAAAACCCCAACACAACAACGGAGACAGACAAAATGTTCAAGCAAATCGTTCTCGCCGCGGCCGCTGCCGTGACCATTGCCGCGCTCGCAGGTTGCGCCACGGGTGCGGCAGCTACAGCCTCCTCGGCATCGACCGAACAGGCAGTGGCTGCCGCCGCAGAAAAGCTGCGCGTGGCCATGATTGACCCCACGCCCGCTGCACTGACCGCCCTCGTCGCCGACGACCTGAGCTACGGCCATTCGGGCGGCCGCGTGGACACCAAGGACAGCTTCATCGGCGACCTGATCGCTGGCAAGTCCGACTTCGTGACCATCGCCATCACCGACCAGACCATCAAGGTGGTGGGCAACA
This sequence comes from Acidovorax sp. LjRoot204, assembly GCF_056175785.1. NCBI lineage: Bacteria > Pseudomonadati > Pseudomonadota > Betaproteobacteria > Burkholderiales > Comamonadaceae > Acidovorax > Acidovorax sp. LjRoot204. Next base: position 7,672 of record NZ_JBGFFF010000107.1, on the reverse strand, counting down.
CCGCCATCGTGCGCCACACCCTCACGGCCGACACCAACGACTCGGGCAAGCCCGGTAAGGTGCAGATCAAGATCCTGGGCGTGTGGCAACAGCAAGGGGGCCAGTGGAAGCTGCTGGCGCGCCAGGCCGTGCGCGTCGCGGCATGATGTAGACACATCGGGGCGGCTGTGTGCCGCCGTATGCCGCCCCTTGCATTTTTTGGCACTGTTGCCCCACGAAACCATGACCACGACTCCCCATCGCATCCTGCAAATCGGCCGCCTGCCCCTTCCTGCACTGGAGGCCGAACTGGCGGCCCATTACAGCGTCGCCTGCCTGGCCGACCAGACCGATCCGGCGGCTTTTCTGGCGTCGCACGGTGCGGAGTTCACGGGGGTGGTGACCACCGCAGCCATCGGCCTCAAGGGCGAAGTCATTGCGGCATTGCCCAACCTTCGGGTCATCAGCAGTTTTGGCGTGGGTTTTGATGCGCTGGACATCGATGCAGCCAAGGCCCGCGGTGTGCAGGTGGGCTACACACCCGGCGTGCTCAACGACTGTGTGGCCGACATGGCGTTCGCACTGATGCTGGATGTGTCACGCCACGTGGCCGCCAGCGACCGTTTTGTGCGCCGTGGTGAATGGCCGAAGGCCAGATACGCACTGGGCACCCGCGTGTCCGGCAAGCGGCTGGGCATCGTGGGCATGGGCCGCATCGGGCAGGCCGTGGCCGAGCGTGCGAGCGGCTTTCGCATGGAGGTGGGGTACCACAACCGCCGCCCGGCGCAGGAATGCGCACTGCCCTACTTCGAGTCGGTGACCGCGCTGGCGCAGTGGGCCGACTACCTCGTGCTCACCGTTGCAGGCGGCGCTGCAACGCGCCACCTCGTCAACCGCGATGTGCTGGAGGCCTTGGGCCCCAACGGATTTCTCATCAATGTGGCGCGTGGCACTGTGGTGGACGAGGCGGCACTGATCGATGCGCTGACCGAGCGCCGCATTGCCGGCGCCGGGCTGGACGTGTTTGAGAACGAACCCAGCGTGCCCGCCGCGCTGATGGCGCTGGACAACGTGGTGCTGACCCCGCACACCGCCAGCGCCACCCACGAAACCCGTCGCGCCATGGCAGACCTGGTGCTGGAGAACCTGGCATCCTTCTTTGCGACGGGCACCGTGCGCACGCCGGTGCCGGGCACGCCGGGCGCTTGAGCCCGCCACGGCGCCCTGCGTGACGCAGCTGCCCTCACAGGGAGGGTGTGGGGCAGTTCAGCGCGTCACTTCACGCGGTCGCGCGAGATGTCCATGATCATGCGCGTGGCCAGGTACAGGCGCGGCACGATGGTGTTGATCTGCACGTACTCCGCATCGTTGGAGTGCGCGCCGTAGCCCGACAGGCCCATGCCCTCCACCACCGCGCCCCTGGTCTTGAGCGCCGCAAAAGCTGCGTCGGTGCCGCCGCCGGTGGCTTTTTCCACCACATTGAGCGACATGCCCAGCTCCTGGTAGATGACCTTGCCGTAACCCGCCACGCGGCGGGATGCGTCGCTGGCCTCCAGCGGCGGGCGGCGCACTTCAAACTTCACATCCACCTTGGATGCGGGCAGCAGCTTGCTCTTCACCTTCTCTTGCAGGCCTTTCTCCAGCCCTTCAAAGTCCGCCACACGCAGCGCGCGCGCATCGGCCTGGGCCGTGGCTTCGGCCGGAATCACGTTGCGGTTGGTACCTGCCTTGGACACCGACCAGTTCAGCTTGAGGCCCTCGTCGGTCTTGGACAAGTCCTTCATTTGCAGCAGCTGGTGCGACAGCTCGTACAGCGCGTTCACGCCATCTTCCGGTTTGGCCCCGGCGTGCGACGCCTTGCCCTGCACCGTGAGGTAGGCCGCCCCAATGCCGCTGGTGGCCAGGCGCAGTGTGCCGTCGGTGCCGCCGCCTTCGAAGGAGAACACCACATCTTGTTCAGCCGCCACGCGGGTGATGGTGCTGCGCCAGCCGGGTGAGCTGATTTCTTCGTCACCGTTGATCAGCACGGTGAGCGTGCCGTAGTCCTTGAAGTTGAGCTTTTGCAGCAAGGCCACGGTGTGGATGATGAGCGCGATGCCCTGCTTGTCGTCCGAAATGCCCAGGCCATAGGCCTTGTCGCCATCGATGCGGAACGGCTGGCCTTTGAGCATGCCTTTGAGGTACACCGTGTCCATGTGCGCGATGAGCATGATCTTCTTGCTGCCCGTGCCCTTGAACACGGCCTGCACGGCAGGGCCCACCTTTTCGGGGGTGTCGTCGAGTCGGTAGATGTCGCTGGTTTGCAGCACATCCACCGTGCCGCCCAGTTGCTTGAGCTGGCTGGCAATGCGCTCGGCGATCTGGTTCAGGCCCTCGATGTCCTTGCTGCCCGACTCGATGTGCACCAGGTCACGCAGGGTGTCGAGCAGCGGCTGCTGCTCTTTCTGGGCCAGCGCATGGACATCAGCCACAGGCGCAGCGTGGGCCACGGCGGCGGCAAACGCCAGCGCCAGCGAGGCCATCAGGGGGCGGACAAACGAAGGGGCTGAGTGTGGGCGGCGCTGCGGATGGTGCATGGTGCAAAGGATCGGTGAAGGGATGAGGAAAGCGATTATGGAGTCTTGCAACACCAATTTCAAACACTGATTCCCCTTGCAATGTTTCGGTCAGCGCCTGCGCGCCAGACTCAGCCCGCAGGCGCAAACACCTCGGGGCCCAGCCGTGACTTGTAGCCCCGGGGTTCGAACAGCCACATGCCATACAGCGGCAGAGATTCCGCCAGCCGCAGGGGCGCCACCAGCGTGGACGCGCCGCCCAGCAACGCAGGGTGCGGCACAACAGCCAGCAGATCGGACTGCGCCACCAGGTGCAACAGGCTGGCAAAGTCGGGGCAGCGCACGGACATCTTGGGGGCTGGCATACGGCGCACACGGTGCGCTTCCGTCAACACATCCACCGGCCCGCTGACGCTGGGCCCCACACAGGCCCACGCAGCGCCCTGCAGTTGCGCCAGCGACTGGGCCCGGACCAATGGGTGGCCCTTGCGCGCATAGACCTGGGGATGCAACTCGTACAGGGGGCGCTCCGTCACATCGGGATGCGCAAACTTGCGCGGTTTGGGGGCAATGACCGCATCAAAACGCCGCTGCAGCAGGCCGTCCAGCAGACTGCCTTCATCGGCCGTCGCCATCTCCAGCGAGCGCCGGGTGTTGGGCAGGCACCAGCTGGCATACAGCAGCGGGCCGCAGACCAGCGCTGCTGAAGACGTGAGCCCCACTCGCAGCCGATGCCGGTCTGGCGCAGCCACCGAAGCGCGGTGCAGCGCCTCCACCCCCTGTGCCAGCGGCAGCGCCTGCGCAGCCACGGCCCGGGCCAGGTCGGTGGGCACATGGCGGCGCCCTTCGCGCACCAGCAAGGGTTGTGCAAAGTGGGCTTGCAGTGCTTTCATGCCGTGGCTGATCGCGGGCTGCGACACGCCGCAGGCCTTGGCCGCCAAGGCGAACGAGCCTTGTTCGATGACCGCATGGAGGTATTGCAAGTAGCGCAGATACATAAACACCTTTTATGTATAAGCCACCATTGTCTCTTGTCGTGCGGCGCGGAGTTGGCGACGCTACGCACTCCACTCCACGCCCTTTGCATCGCCACGTATGAGCCACACCCCCATCGACACTGTCCGCACCTACCTTGCCCACCTGCACGCCAGCCACACCGACGGGCTGATTGCCTGCTTTGAAGACGATGGCGTGGTGCATTCGCCCTTTCTGGGCACCATGCGCGCGAGCGACTTTTTCCAAAAGCTCGCCCAGGCTTCCAGCGGCAGCGTGATCACCGTGCTGGATCTGTTCGTCTCCGCGCAACCAGACAACGGCGGCGCCGTGCGGGTCGCCGCCTACTTCCGCTACGACTGGACATTGAACGATGGGCGCGAAGTGACGTTCACCTGCGTGGATGTGTTCACCTTCGACGCGGGCAGCACCCGCATCCGCGACATGAACATCGTCTACGACACCCACCCGCTGCGCGAGGAGGTGGGCGACAAGTACGCGCCTGATCCGGTCACAACAGCTCCACGCCCTTGAGCGTCACAAAACTGGTCTCGCGCGTCACCTGCACAAAGTCCTGCAGGTACGGTTTGGCCGACAGGCTGGGCAGGCACGCGGCATGCAGCTCACCGCGCAAGCCCTTATCACCAATAGGCCGCGCCGTCACATACCCCCGGTCCAGGTAACTCTGCACCGCCCACAGCGGCAGCGCCGCCACGCCGCGCCCACTGGCCACCAGCTGCAGCATGGCCACCGTCAGCTCGGTGGTGCGGCGCGGGGGGCGCACGCCAGCGGGCTCCAGCACCTGGCGGATCAGGTCCAGCATCTCGTCGGGCACGGGGTAGGTGATGATGGTCTGGTCGGCAAAGTCCTGCGCCACCAGGTGCGGTTTGCCCACCAGCGGGTGCGTGTTGGCCAGCAGCGCACGGATCTCAAAGCCAAACAGCGCGTGGTAGTCCACGCCCGCCTCGTCACCATCCACCTCCGACACGATGGCCACATCGGCCCGGCCCTGGTGCAGCAGGCCCACCGGGTCGGCGTGAAAGCCGCTCACGATGTCCAGCTCCACCTCGGGCCAGCGCGTGCGAAACGCGTCCATCGCGGGCATCAGCCAGTCAAAACAGGTGTGGCATTCCACCGCAATGCGCATCTGCCCGCCCTGCCCCAGCACCAGGCGGGCGATGTCGCGCTCAGCCCCTTCCACCTGCGGCAGCATGGCATCGGCCAGCGCCAGCAGGCGTTCGCCCACGGCGGTGAACTGCGGTGGCACCGACTTGCGCTCGAACAGCGGCTGGCCGTAGCGGTCTTCCAGCAGCTTGATCTGGTGCGAGAGCGCCGACTGCGTGAGGTTGAGCAGCTGCGCGGCCCGCACTAGGCTGCCGCTGTCACGCAAGGCCACCAGCGTGCGCAGGTGGCGCACTTCCAGAATCGACTGATTCATTATTAATTTTCAAGTTGATCGACCAAAACTTTCGTTTGAATAATAAACGAGCCCGCGCGACCATCGGTGCCTTCATTGCATTGCTCCATTCAGAAGAAGGAAATCACCATGTCGCTCGCCGCAGTTTCCGTAACCGCCGCCACCCGCCGCCCTGTGCGCACGCACACCCTGGGCTTTCCGCGCATGGGCGCGCAGCGTGCGCTGAAATTCGCACTCGAATCCTTCTGGCGCGGTGACAACACCGAGGCCGATCTGCAGGCCACGGCCGCCCAGTTGCGCCAGTTGCACTGGCAGGCGCAGGCCGATGCGGGCCTCGGCTTTGTGACCGTGGGCGACTTTGCGCTGTACGACCATGTGGCCAACCACATCCAGTTGCTGGGCTGCGAGCCTGCGCGCTTTGGCTTTGACGCCCACACACCCGAACTGGCCCGCTACTTTGCGATGGCGCGGGGCGTGTCGGCACAGGCCTCCGAAGGCCACGCCAGCTGCAGCGCCGGTTGCCAGGCTACGCACCACACCGCTGGCCAGCCCGCGCTGGAGATGACCAAGTGGTTTGACACCAACTACCACTACCTCGTGCCGGAGTTCGGCGCCCACACCCAGTTCCACTTGGCCAGCGAGCGCCTGTTTGCCGAGGTGGCCGAGGCCCAGGCACTGGGCCACCGCGTCAAGGCCGTGCTGCTGGGGCCGCTGAGCTTTTTGTGGCTGGGCAAATCCAAAACGGCGGGCTTTGATCGCTTCAGCCTGCTAGAACAGTTGCTGCCGGTGTACGAAGCCGTGCTGGCGCGCCTGAAGGCCCAGGGTGTGGAATGGGTGCAGATCGACGAGCCCATCCTGGGTCTGGACCTGCCCGATGCGTGGCGCCATGCCTTTGAGCCAAGCTACTGGCAACTCGCCCGCAGCGCGCCCAAGCTGCTGCTGGCCACCTACTTCTCGCCCCTGGCCGAGAACCTGCGCCTGGCCTGCCAGCTGCCCGTGGCCGGGCTGCATGTGGACGCCGTGCGCGCCCCCGACGAGTTGGTGGGCGTGGCCGACTGGTTGCCCTCGCACAAAGTGCTGTCGGTGGGCATCGTGGACGGCCGCAACATCTGGCGCACCGACCTGGATGCGGCGCTGCAAAAGCTGCGGCCCGTGGTCGACAAGCACCAGGGCGAGCTGTGGCTGGCACCGTCGTGCTCGCTGCTGCATGTGCCGTTCAGCTTGGAGGCCGAAACACAGCTGGACGCCGAGGTGAAGTCTTGGCTGGCGTTTGCGGTGGAAAAACTGGACGAGCTGCGCGTGCTTGCCACCGCCTTGTCACAAGACGAGGCGGCGGTGGACGACGAACTGCACGCCGCCCGCACCGCCCTGGCCGCACGCCGTGCCAGCCCGCGTGTGCACCGCGCCACCGTGGCCGCCCGCATCGCAGCCGCCGCGCCGGGGGCCGATCAGCGCGCCAGCGCCTTCCCTGCCCGGCAAAAGGCCCAACGCGCACGGCTGAAGCTGCCGCTGTTGCCCACCACCACGATTGGCTCGTTCCCGCAGACGGCAGAGATCCGCGCGGCCCGCGCCGCCTTCAAGCGCGGGGCACTGGATGCGGCCCACTACCAACAGAAGATGGAAGCTGAAATTGCCCTGGCCGTGCGCAAGCAGGAAGCCCTGGGCATTGACGTGCTGGTGCACGGCGAAGCCGAGCGCAACGACATGGTCGAGTACTTTGGCGAGCAGCTCGACGGCTTTGCCTTCACCGCCAACGGCTGGGTGCAGAGCTATGGCTCGCGCTGCGTGAAGCCGCCCATCATCTACGGCGACGTGGCCCGTCCCACGCCCATGACCGTGGCCTGGACGCAGTACGCGCAGAGCCTCACCGCCAAACCCATGAAAGGCATGCTCACCGGCCCCATCACCATCCTGCAATGGAGCTTTGTGCGCGACGACCAGCCCCGCGCCACCACGGCCGACCAGATCGCCTGGGCCATCCGCGACGAGGTGTGCGACCTCGAAGCCGCCGGCATCGCCATCATCCAGATCGACGAGCCCGCGATCCGCGAAGGGCTGCCGCTGCGCCGCGCGGGGTGGAAGAGCTATCTGGAGCGCGCCACGCGCGCCTTCCGCATCAGTGCCAGCGGCGTGCGCAATGACACGCAGATCCACACCCACATGTGCTACAGCGAGTTCAACGACATCCTGCCCGCCATCGCGGCCATGGATGCCGATGTGATCACGATTGAGACGAGCCGGTCGGACATGGAGTTGTTGCAGGGCTTTGGCGACTTCAAATATCCGAACGAGATCGGCCCTGGCGTGTACGACATCCACTCGCCCCGCGTGCCTGGCGTGCAGGAGATGGCTGCGCTGCTGGAAAAAGCCGCCGAGGTCGTGCCCGTGGAGCACCTGTGGGTGAACCCCGACTGCGGCCTCAAAACCCGGGGCTGGCCCGAGACCGAAGCCGCCCTGCGCCACATGGTGCAGGCCGCGCAGGAAGTGCGCGAGCGGTTGCTGGAAGAGGCGGCGCTGGCCTGACGGCCCCCCCCGGTTCAGCCCGCAGCGCGCTTCATCTCGGCCAGCTTCACCAGCACCTGCAGCGCGTGGTTCAGCGGCGTCGGCACGCCCAAGGCGGCGCCGCGCTTGACCACGTAGCCATTCAGGTGGTCGATCTCGGTGGGTTTGCCCCGCGCCAGGTCCTGCGCGGTGGACGAATACTGCCCGGGCATGGTGCTGGCAATGC
>NZ_JBGFFF010000106.1:0-16035 GCF_056175785.1 Acidovorax sp. LjRoot204 | reverse complement strand
CCCCGTGCTGCAGCACCGGCGCCTGCGCCACGGCCCGCCGTGGCCAAGGCAACGGCCAGCGCGCCCCGCGTGGCGTCTTCCGCCACCCCGAAGGCACCTGCGCCTGCCCCGGCGCGCCTGCCTGCGGCCAAGGCGCCCGCCCCCGCCCCCGCAGCCAAGGCAGCGGCGCAGGGTGGCGATGACGATTGGGAGAGCTTCTAAATCGATAGCGGCCAGCACATGACCATCAAGCGCTGACGGCTATTTTTTGTGGTCGGTATTCCGGCCGATTTGACAGCAAGGCAGCGTGAGCTGCCTTTTGTTTTGGTGCACCTTGAAAGGATTCTCCGATGCCCCTGGTCAACATCCGCCTTGCGCGCCGCGACCTGCCGACTACCGCAGCCCAGAAAGCCGCCCTGATTGCGGGCGTGACCCAGCTCATGCAGCAGGTGCTGGACAAGCGGCCGGAAAGTGTCACCGTCATCATCGACGAGGTGGACCCCGAGAACTGGGGGCAGGGCGGTGAGCCGCTGACCGTGATCCGCCAGCGAAGCAAGGGGCCGACGCAGGCTTGAGCGGTGGCGCGCTACACCTGCGCGCCTTCGACCAGAAACTGCACTTTGCGCTCGCCCTTCCACTCGTTCACATCCAGGCGGAAGGCCAGCAGCACCCGGGCAGGCAACTGCTCGGTGTGGCCGAACCAGATGGCATCCACGGGGTTGCCCTGGTGGATGAGCTTGAGCGACAGGTGGTTCTTGGCCTCGCCCACCAGGCGCTGGCTCACGATCTGCACCTCTTCGCTGAAGGTGGGGGGCGCAAAGCCCTGGCCCCAGACCTCGCGGTGCAGCGTGTCCACGATGTCGGCGCGGCAGTATTCGGGGGCCAGCGGGCCGTCGGTCTCGATGCGGCGGGTGAGGGTGGCGGCGTCCAGCCATTCCTGCGCCACCTGGGCAAAGGCCTGCTCGAACACGTCGAACGATTCCTCCGCCACGGTGCAGCCCGCCGCCATGGCGTGGCCGCCGAACTTGAGGATCACGCCCGGGTGGCGTTTGGCCACCAGGTCCAGCGCGTCGCGCAGGTGAAAGCCGGGGATGGAGCGGCCCGAGCCTTTGAGCTCATGCTCCTTGCCCGGCGCGCTGCTGGCCGCAAACACGAACGTGGGGCGGTGCAGCTTGTCCTTGATGCGGCTGGCCACGATGCCGACCACGCCTTCGTGGAAGTCGGGGTCGAACACGCTGATGGCGGGGGGCGGCTCTTCGCTCTCGTCGAACAGGCTCTCGGCCATCAGCATGGCCTGCTCGCGCATGCCTCCTTCGATCTCGCGGCGCTCGCGGTTGATGCCGTCCAGCGTGGCGGCCAGTTCGGCAGCGCGGCCYGCRTCGTCSGTCAGCAGGCATTCGATGCCCAGCGTCATGTCGGCSAGSCGGCCGGCMGCGTTGATGCGYGGGCCKARMGCAAAGCCRAAGTCGAAGGTGGTGGCCACGGGCGCCTTGCGGCCGGCGGCGTGGAACAGGGCGGCGATGCCTGCGGGCATCTGCCCCGCGCGGATGCGCTTCAAGCCCTGGGCGACCAGGCGGCGGTTGTTGGCATCCAGCTTGACCACGTCAGCCACGGTGCCCAGCGCCACCAGGGTGAGCAAGGGGTCGAGCTTGGGTTGGGTGGCGGCGTCGAACACGCCACGCGCACGCAGCTCGGCGCGCAAGGCCAGCAGCACATAAAACATCACGCCCACCCCGGCCATGGACTTGCTTTCGAACGGGCAGCCGGGCTGGTTCGGGTTGACGATGGCGTCCGCCGCAGGCAGCTCGGGGCCGGGCAGGTGGTGGTCGGTCACCAGCACCTGCAGGCCCAGCGCCTTGGCTTCGGCCACGCCGTCTACGCTGGCGATGCCGTTGTCCACGGTGATGAGCATGTCGGCACCCCGCTCGGCCACGCGGCGGGCGATCGAGGCGGTGAGGCCGTAGCCGTCGGTCACGCGGTCGGGCACCAGGTAGTCCACGTTCTGGGCGCCCAGCAGCCGCAGGCCGCGCACACCCACGGCGCAGGCGGTGGCGCCGTCGCAGTCGTAGTCGGCCACGATGATGAGCCGTTGGTTCTGCGCCATGGCATCGGCCAGCAGGCGGGCTGCAGCGTCAATGCCCTTCAAGCCGTGGTCGCCACTGGGCGGCAGCAGGCGGCCCAGGCCATCGTCCAGCTCGTCCTTGGCCCGCACACCGCGCGCGGCGTACAGGCGCGCCAGCAGCGGGTGCACGCCGGCCTGCTCCAGCGCCCAGGCGGCGCGGGGCGGAATGTCTCTTGCTATTATTTTCATAGCTGCACCAGCATATTCGACCAGCGCATGGGGCGAAAAAGACCTTGAATCCGCTGTGCAAGGCTGCGTGGAGCGGTGTGGAAGCCCAGCGCATTGCGTTCGCCGCACAGGGTCAGTTGCACGGGCGTGCCGCTTTCGGCCCGGCGCAGCAGGTCGGCCACGGGGCCTGCGTCCAGCGCGGCCCAGGCGCTGGCCCAGGTGCGCCAGTCGTCGTGCAAGGCGGCGTCCCGCAGGGTGGTGGGCATGTGGGGTGGCACGGTGGCACGCGGTGGGCCAGCCAGTGCGCCCGTGCCGTGCACCCAGAACGAGTTGACGACGGGCAGCCCGCGCGCAGAGCGCTCGTCGTTGAAGGCGTGGGTGTACAGCAGCATCTGCATCTCGCTGTGCAGGCGGTGCAGGGTGCGGGCTTGTTTCACATCGGGCATCCAGGCGCGCACGTCGCGCAGCAACACACGCTCCAGCGACGCGGTGGCCAGGTCGGCAAACAGCGGCCCGCTGGCCAGCCAGCGCGTGGGCTGGTCGTAGTGCAGGGTGATGCCGTCCTCGGCAAACCAGGGCGCCACGATGGCCAGCAGCGCGCGGGACGCGGTTTCGTCCAGGCCCAGCTGTTCGGGGTCGCGCAGGGTGACGTGGTCGGTGCTGACCTGCCACTGGCAGGGGGTGACGAAGGCCCAGGCCTCGCCATGGATCGTCAGGCCTTGCTGGTGGCGGTGCCAGGCGGCCCAAGGGATGCGGCCGTCCTGAGCAGGCAGGCCCAGCGCGCGGGCCAGGGCGCGTTCATGGGGGGCGGAGAAGCTGGTTTCTTCGCCGCTGTCGCTCTGGGCGGGATGGGGGCTGAGCCGGGCCAGCAGCCGTTCCAGGTGGGGCAGGGCCAGGCCCTGTTGGGCTTGCTGGCATCCCGGTGAGGCGCTGGCGGCGTAGGGAATGAGCAAATGGGTGGTGTCCGACATGGGCGTATTGTCCGGGATGCCACAATCGGCCCGGCCCGTAGCGTGCATTCCGCACCGTACGGACCCTTCTTTCCTAATCCATGCAAATTCCCTACGAACTGGCCCTGGGCTGGCGCTACACGCGCGCGGGCCGCGCCACGCGGCGCAATGGCTTCATCTCGTTCATCTCGGGCGTGTCCATGCTGGGCATTGCGCTGGGGGTGGCGGCGCTGATCATCGTGCTGTCGGTGATGAACGGCTTTCAGAAGGACGTGCGCGACCGCATGCTCAGCGTGGTCTCGCACATCGAGATCTTTGCGCCCCTGGGGGCCGCACTGCCGGACCCGGCGCTCACCCTGGCCGAGGCCAAGAAGAACCCGAATGTGATCGGGGCTGCACCTTTTGTAGCGGCCCAGGCCCTGCTGGCGCGTGGCGAAGACATGAAAGGTGCTCTGGTGCGTGGCATCGATCCGGCCCTGGAAGGCGCGGTGACCGACCTGGCCGCCACCAACGAGAAGACGCTGAACCTTCTGGTGCCCGGCGAGTTCCGCGTGGTGCTGGGGGGCGAGCTGGCCCGTGCCCTGGGCGTGCGGGTGGGCGACCCGGTGACGCTGATAGCGCCCGCYGGCCAGGTGACGCCCGCAGGCGTGGTGCCGCGCCTCAAGCAGATGACGGTGGCGGGCACGTTTGACTCGGGCCACTACGAATACGACTCGGCCCTGGTGCTGCTGCACCATGAGGACGCGCAGCGCATCTTCCGCCTGGAAGGCCCCACGGGGGTACGCCTCAAGCTCAAGGACCTGCACCAGGCCCGCGAGGTGGCGCAGCAACTGGCGCAGTCCCTGAGCGGCCAGCTACTGATCCGCGACTGGACGCAGCAGAACCGTACCTGGTTCGCCGCGGTGCAGCTCGAAAAGCGCATGATGTTCATCATCCTCACGCTCATCGTGGCCGTGGCGGCGTTCAACCTGGTCTCCACGCTGGTGATGACGGTGACCGACAAGCGCGCGGACATCGCCATCCTGCGCACGCTGGGCGCCAGCCCCAAAAGCATCATGGGCATYTTYGTGGTGCAGGGCGCGATGGTGGGCGTGATCGGCACGSTGGYCGGSCTGCTGYTGGGCCTGGGCATCGCGTTCAACATCGATGTGATCGTGCCGGCCATCGAGCGCGCGCTGAACGCGAGCTTTTTGCCCAAGGACATCTACCTCATCAGCAAGATGCCCAGCGAGCCGCAGAGCAGCGACATCGTGCCCATTGCGGTCATCTCGCTGGTGCTGGCCTTTGTGGCCACCCTGTACCCCAGCTGGCGCGCCAGCCGTGTGAAMCCTGCCGAGGCGCTGCGTTATGAGTAACCCCACTCCCCGTAATAACAGCCACCCGGTGGTGCTGGAAGCCAAGGGCCTGACCAAACGCTTTACCGAAGGCCGCCTGGATGTGACCGTGCTCAAGGGCGTGGACCTGCAGATCCATGCGGGCGAAACGCTGGCGATCGTGGGTGCCTCGGGCTCGGGCAAAAGCACCTTGCTGCACCTGCTGGGCGGGCTGGATGCACCCACGGCGGGCACGGTGCGCCTGAAGGGCGAGGAGATGTCGTCGCTGTCGGCGGAGCGCCAGGGGCAGCTGCGCAACCAGCACCTGGGGTTTATCTACCAGTTCCACCACCTGCTGCCGGAGTTCAGTGCGCTGGACAACGTGGCGATGCCGCTGCGCATTCGCCGTCTGCCGTTGGCGCAGTGCCATGCCGAGGCGGAGCGGGTGCTGGCGTCGGTCGGTTTGAAGGAGCGGCTGATGCACCGGCCGGCCGAGCTGTCGGGCGGTGAGCGTCAGCGGGTGGCGATTGCGCGGGCGTTGGTGACCCGGCCTGCGTGTGTGCTGGCGGACGAGCCTACGGGCAATCTGGACCGGAGTACGGCTGACGGGGTGTTTGACTTGATGCTGCAGTTGGCGCGGGATCAGGGCACGGCGTTTGTAATGGTGACGCACGATGAGTCGCTGGCGGCGCGGTGTGACCGGGTGGTGAGGCTGGTGTCTGGGGTTTTGGGGTGATTTTGGCTGGATGCGCTAGTGGAATATGCGCTRGCAGCTATGCTTTTTGAAGCGCTCTCCCTCYGYGCAAAGGGTTGTGTGCCTGGTTAATGGCATGCCTTGATGAAGGGCGGAGGCCGGGAGTCGCCCGGCAGGCGAGGTACTTTTCTTTGCTTCGCCAAAGAAAAGTACCCAAAAGAAAGGCGACCCCCAGTCTGCGACCCCTTCGCGTTGCGAAGGGGCAAACCTGCGGCGGGGCGGCTACGGGGTGCGCCGTGGAACTCGCTTTGCGCTGCGCGCGCCGCTCAGACATCCACGGCGAGTCAGTTGACGAGGCATGGGCGCTCCGACGCCCATGCTCACCCCGCAACCGCCCCGCCGCAGGCGCAGCCAGCAGGGGTGGACAGCCGAACATCCAAACAACCGAACAGCCGGACATCCATTCGGGCCATCGCTTTGCCCGGCCCAGGCTGCGCAGCGCGCGGCGCTTGCGCCCACGATCCGGGGCCGAGCGCAGCGATGGCCCGTGTGGATGTTCTGTTCCCCGTGCCCCTCTGGATGTGCCGAGCACCGCAGGTTGCCCCGTAGCGCCAGCGCAGGGGWCGCAGACAGTGGGGTCGCCTTTCTTTTGGGTACTTTTCTTTGGCGAAGCAAAGAAAAGTACCTCGCCTGCCGGGCGACTCCCGGCCTCCGCCCTTCATCAAGGCATGCCGTTAAYCAGGCAMACARCCCTTTGCACGGAGGGAGAGTGCTTCAAAAAGCATAGCTGCCAGCGCATATCCCACTAGCGCATCCAGCCAAAATCACCAGAAAAAATCACATCACCCGCCCATACCACCACACCGACAACCCCGCCGCCACCAACGCCAGCACCGCTCCCAGCAACGCCAGCAAAGAAGAAATCTCCGTCTCCTTCTTCTCCACCGTCAGCCGCGAGCTCAGCGTCTCGTACACCTTCTTCAAGTCTGCCGCCGTCGCCGCATGAAAGTATTCGGCATTGGTCCGCGCAGCCACGGCCTTCAGGGTTTCTTCGTCCAGCCGTACCCGCATCGACCAGCCCTCAAAGCCAATGGTCTCGCCCTGCACCGTGCCCACCCCCACCGTGTACACCCGCACCCCCCGGTCGGCCRCCCACTTGGCGGCTTCCAGTGGGTCCACGCCCGTGGTGCGCTGGCCGTCCGTCAGCATGATGATGGCGGCCGAGTTGTACGAGCCTGGGGCTACGGGCGTGAACGTCTTGGCGGGGTCCTGCTGCTTGCCCAGCTCTTCGATGGGCTTCGGGCGCATGGCCTGGCGGCCGCCCAGAGCGGCGATGTCGATGCCCGCATCGGGAAAGATGGTGGCCAACGACAGCATGATGCCGTTGCCCGTGGCCGTGCCGCGCTGCAGCTGGAAGCTGTCGATGGCTTTCACCAGGTCTTCACGGCTCTGGGTGGGCAGCTGGGCCAGCTGGGCGCTGCCCGCAAAGGCCACGATGCCCACGCGCACATGGCGCGGCAGGTCGGCAATGAAGGCCTTGGCGGCGTTCTGGGCGGCGGTGATGCGGTCGGGCTCCACGTCGGCGGCGCGCATGCTGCCCGACACGTCCATGGCCAGCATGATGGTCTGGTCCTGCGAGGGCAGGGTGATGACGGCCAGCGGGCGCGCAGCGGCCAGCAGCAGCGCCACCAGGGCCAGCAGAAACAGCGCGGGCGGGATGTGGCGGCGCAGGTGCTGGCCGGGGCCCATGGCCTCGCGCACCAGGGACAGGCTGGAGTAGGTCAGCGCTGTTTTTTTGCGCCGGTGCAGCAGCCACCAGTACAGCAGTACCAAGAGGGGCACAGCCAGCAGCAGCCAGAGCAGGGTGGGCCAGAGAAAAACCATGGTGTGTGTCCTTGGTGGCGAGTACACCGTGTGCGGCGGGTGACTAATGAATCAATCCATTGATCGGTCAGGCGGCGGCAGCCGTTGCGGCAGGGCCTGCGGATGCCGATGCGGGGACGAGGGGGTGGCTGTGCGCTCGCACCCGGCGCTGGCGCAGGTCCATGAAGCGCAGCAGGGCGTCAACCAGGTCGTCGTCGGTGCACAGCTCCAGCGTGTCGGCGCCCGCGCGCGTCAGGCCTTCACGCAGCGCGGCCTCGCGGTCGGCGGCCAGCTGGGCAAAGCGGCGGCGAAAGCCCGCGTCGTGCGTGTCCACCTGCAGTTGCTCGCCGCTTTCGGCATCGCGCAGCGTGACCAGGCCCACGTCGGGCAGCTCCAGCTCCAGCGGGTCGAGCAGGCGCACGGCCACCACGTCATGCCTCTGGGCCAGCTGGGCCAGGGGCTTTTCCCAGCCGGGTGCGCTGATGAAGTCGGACACCACAAATACGGTAGACCTGCGCTTGAGCGTGGCCAGGCCGGTCTGCAGCAGCCGGTGCAGTTCGGTGGCGCCGCCACCCGTCTTGTGCGGTGGCACCGGGGTTTTGGACGGCAGCAGTTTATGCACCAGGTGCAGCACATGGGCGCGGCTGCTGCGCGGGGGCAGCACCGCGTCCACTGCGCGTTCGGCCTGCGGACTGGCACCGCCGTAGAGCACGGCGCCCACACGGTTCCCGTGGCGGGTGAGCAGGCGCGAAAGCACGGCGACAAAGCCGGTCAGGATGTCGCGCTTGGCATGGCCGGTGGGGCCAAAGCTGATCGACGGACTCAGGTCCAGCAGAAACCAGGCCGACATTTCGCGGTCTTCGGTGAACACGCGCACATGGGGCGTATTCAGCCGCGCGGTCACGTTCCAGTCGATGTGGCGCACATCGTCATGCGGCTGGTATTCGCGCAGGTCGGTCAGGTCCAGACCGGTGCCGCGCATCAGCGTGCGGTAGTCGCCCTGCAGCAGGCCGTCCAGGCGGCGGATCACCTTCCACTCCAGCTCGCGCAGCAGCCGGTCGGCCTGCCCGGGCAGCGTGGGCAGGGTGTGCACCGTGACGGATGGGACGGATGTGGCGGGCGGCTTGCTGGTCATGGCGGGTGGACTCAAGCGGCTTTTTGTTCGTGGTGCAAGGGGCGCGCCGGTGCCGGGATCTTGGCCATGATGCGCTGGATGAGCGCGTCGGCATCCAGCCCTTCAGACAGCGCCTCGTACGACAGCGCCACGCGGTGGCGCAGTACGTCGGCGGCCAGGTCGGTCATGTCTTCGGGCAGCACATAGTTGCGCCCGCGCAGCATGGCCAAGGCCTGCGCGCCCTCGGCCAGGGCAATGGTGGCGCGCGGGCTGGCGCCGCAGCTGATGTAGCCGGCCAGGTCCTTCAGGCCATGCCGCGCGGGCTCGCGCGTGGCAGCCACCAGCTTCACGGCGTACTGCAGCATCGACGGGTCCACGTAAACGGTGCGGCATTCGGCCTGCAATGCCGCCAGCTGCGCCGTGGTGGCCACGGGTAGCACCTGCACGGGCACATCGAGCGCGCGCTGGGCGATCACGAATTCTTCTTCCTCGGTGGGGTAGCCCAGCAGCACCTTCATCATGAAGCGGTCSACYTGCGCCTCGGGCAGCGSRTAGGTRCCYTCGGTCTCGATGGGGTTCTGSGTGGCCATCACCAGGAAGGGSYSSGGCACCTTGTGSGTYTCGCCSGCAATGGTSACCTGGCGCTCCTGCATCACYTCSAGCAGCGCGCTCTGCACCTTGGCSGGCGCGCGGTTGATTTCGTCGGCCAGMAGCAGGTKGGTRAAGACCGGRCCSAGCGTGGTGCTGAACTCGCCGGTTTTCTGGTTGTACATGCGCGTGCCCACCAGGTCGGCGGGCACCAGGTCGGGCGTGAACTGGATGCGCTTGAAGCTGCCCTGAATGGTGCTGGCGAGTGTTTTCACCGTCAGCGTCTTGGCCAGGCCCGGCACGCCCTCGACCAGCAGGTGGCCCTGGGCCAGTATGGCSACCATGACGCGCTCCAGAAAGCGGTCTTGCCCGACCACCACGCGTTTGACCTCGTAGAGCACCTGTTCCATCAGCGTGGCGGTGGCGGCGTTCGATGCATTGGGCGACGTGCTGGATGACATGGGGCTCCTTGCGATGACGAGTGAAGTGGTGGGGCGGTGTGCGGTCAGAACGGCGGCATGCCCACGGCGGACGCCGCGTTTTCGATGGGCACCGCAAAACCGATGCCGATGAACGTGCGCGCCTGCGTGGGGTTGAGGATGGCGGTGACGATGCCCACCACCTCGCCGTCCATCGTCACCAGCGGGCCGCCAGAGTTGCCAGGGTTGGCCGCCGCGTCGAACTGGATCAGATTGCTGAGCTGGCGCTTGCCCTCGGGCGAAGTGAACTCGCGCTGCAGGCCCGACACCACGCCCGCCGAGGCCGACGGGCCGATGCCAAAAGGAAAGCCGACGGCCACCACATGGTCGCCCGGGCGCAGGTTCTGGGTGGACCGCAGGGTGGCGGCCTCCAGGTCGTCGGGCACCTTGTGGGCCTGCAGCACGGCCAGGTCGTTTTCGGGTTGCACGCCGGTGATGCTGGCCGTGGTTTCCAGTCCGTCGTGGAAGGTGATGCCGATGCGGTCTGAGCCCGCCACCACATGCAGGTTGGTCAGGATGACGCCTTTGTCCACGATGACCACGCCCGTGCCGATGCCGCGCTCGACCTCTTCCTTTCCGTTCTTGCTGCGCCCGTAGCCCACCACGCGCACCACCGAGGGGCCGATGCTCTCCACGGCGCGCGCGGCGGCAGAGGGCGGGGTGGTGGTCTCCAGCGTGCGCAGCACCGCGGCGTCGATGTCGTCCTGGGTGATCTTGCGGGCGGGGCTGCGGGTGTTGTGCCAGGCGCTGGCTACCAGCAAGGCGGCCAACAGCACCACGATGGTCCACAGGGCAACCAGCTGGCGTTTGAATGCCCGGGAATTCGGGGGCGTGGCGGCTGCGGTGGCGGCGTTCGTCGCTGGCGAATCATCTGCGGGCGGCGCTGTGGAGGCCACGGCTTCGGTGGCATCCACCGCCGCAGGCGTGCGGCTGCGGGCGGGGCGGGAGCTGCTGTAGAGGGCGGGCCGGGGCATCCTGTCACCTTTGCTCGTACACGCCAGGGCCTGGCGCACGCAAATGACAGTAGCACGGTTTGCGGGCAAATGCACATGCAGGGCTACACGGGCCCACCGTCCCCTGCGACCGCAGCCTTTGCAGGCTGCATCGGGCATCATCGGCGCATGACCGCCTGGATCGATACCCACTGCCACCTCGACGCCCCCGAGTTCGATGCCGACCGCAGTGCAGTCCGCACACTGGCGGCGGCGCAAGGCGTTTGCCATTGCGTGATTCCGGCCGTGGAGCGCAGCAACTGGGACACCGTGCGGGCGCTGGCGCACCAGCATGGGGACAGCTATGCGCTGGGCATTCATCCCCTCTACACAGGGCGCGCCGAGGAGGAGGACCTGCAGCATCTGGCCGGATACCTGGAGCAGCACCACGCCGACCCGCGCCTGGTGGCGATTGGCGAGATCGGCCTCGATTACTTTGTGCCGGGCCTCGATCCGGCGCGCCAGGAGCGGTTTTACCGCGCACAGCTGCAGCTGGCCCGGCGGTTTGACCTGCCGGTGATCCTGCATGTGCGCCGCTCTGCCGACAAGCTGCTCAAGGGCCTGCGGGATTTGCCGGTGCGCGGCGGCATTGCGCATGCCTTCAACGGCAGCCTGCAGCAGGCGCAGGCGTTCATCGGCCTTGGCTTCAAGCTGGGATTTGGCGGTGCGGTGACCTATGACCGCGCCCTGCAGCTGCGCCGTCTGGCCACCGAGCTGCCCGGCGATGCCCTGGTGCTGGAAACCGACGCGCCTGACATTCCGCCCCACTGGCTGTACACCACCGCCGCAGAGCGCGCCGCAGGACAGGCCCAGGGCCGCAACAGCCCGGCAGAGCTGCCTGGCATTGCGGCGGTGGTGGCCCAGCTGCGCGGCCAGCCTGTGCAGGTGCTGGCCGGCAGCACCTGGGCCAATGCCTTGGCCGCTTTGCCCCGGCTGGAGAGGCTGCTGACAGACGGGTAGCCATCGCAGGGTGGATGAGGGATCGGCAAAAAAGATGAATGGGGAGAAATTTGGGAGCTTGACGCCCTGTGRCAAAGGGCCGACAGCTATCTTTTTTGTGCTGCCAGACGTGGCTGACGGCCCTTTGGGGCCAAAATTGCCCCATGCTTCCAGCCCCTGTTGCAGCCGACCCGTCGCTGGCCTCCACGCCTGACGCCTCCGGCCTGTCCGCGCGCTGTCTGGGCCTTCCGCCGGTGGCAGGTGTGCGCACCGTGGTGCTGGTGCTGGGCAGTTTTCCGGGGGCTGCGTCATTGCAAGCCCGCCAGTACTACGCGCACCCCCAGAACCACTTCTGGAAGATCCTGCAGGCCTTGTGGCCCCAGCATCCCTTGCCCCCGGCGGGGCCGGATAGCTATGCGGACCGCTGCGCCTGGCTGCTGGATCGCGGCCTGGGCCTGTGGGACGTGTACCAGAGCTGCGAGCGCGAGGGCAGCCTGGACACCAGTATCCGTAACGCCCGGCTCAACGACTTTGCGGCGCTGCGCAGTGTGTGCCCCCGGCTGGCCGCGCTGGCGCACAACGGTGCGGAGAGCTTTAGGCACGCGCCGGCGGCGCTTGCCGCGCTGGGAGCTGCCGGGCCGCCGACGCTCTTGCCGCATGATGTGGGCACGTCAGGCGCACGTGCCATCGAGGCCGTGCGGCTGCCATCGACCAGCCCGGCCAACGCCTCCTGGAGTTTTGAACGTAAATTGACCGCCTGGGCCGATGTGATGGCCCGGCACGGATTGCTGTGAATGGCCCGTAAAAAAGAAACCTTGCAAGAACTGCCCGAAGTCAGCGTGTCTGACGACGGCGAAGTGCGCCACCTGCACCTGGGCACACCCTGGATCCAGGGCTCCATGCGCATCGATGAGCCCTTTGCCCTGGAGCTGGAATACGTGCAGCGCATGATGGCTTGGCTGCTGTTTGCCGACCTGGCGCAGGTGTCCAAGGGCCATGCCATGCAGTTGGGCCTGGGGGCTGGTGCCATCACCAAGTTCTGCCACAAAAAGCTGCGCATCTGCACCACCGCCATCGAGCTGAACCCGCAGGTGCTGGCCGTGTGCCGCCAGTGGTTCAAGCTGCCGCCCGACGGCCCCAAGCTGCGCGTGGTGCTGGCCGATGCGTCCAAGGAGATCCAGAACCCCATGTGGCTGGGCACGGTGGATGCGCTGGCTGTGGACCTGTATGACCACGAGGCTGCGGCCCCCGTGCTCGATAGCCCCGATTTTTATGCCGACTGCCGCGCACTGCTCACGGAGACGGGCTGCATGACCGTGAACCTGTTCGGCCGCGCGTCGAGCTTTGACCGCAGCCTGCAGAGCATGTCCCAGGCGTTTGGCAGCGATGCGCTGTGGGCGTTCAAGCCCACGCGTGAAGGCAACACGGTGGTGCTGGCCCAGCGCACCACCACGCGGCCCAAGCGCACGGAACTGGCCGAGCGGGCCGAGGCGATTCAGGCGCGGTGGGACCTGCCCACCACCAAATGGCTGCGGGTGTTCAAGCCTGTGAACCCCTGAGAGGAATCTTGCAATGAGTGCTCCTGTCGTGACCCCTGACCGGCTGAAGTCGGCTTCACACATTGGCCCGGTGGACTGGCGCCGCATGGTGCAGTGGCTCAGCGATGACAAGGTGATCTCGCGCGAGGAAGCGCAACGCACCATCGCCCGCTGTTCGCAGGCTGAGAGCTCCCAGCATGCCCTAGTACGCCTTGCCAGTGTGGCCATGGAGCGCGCCAGCGACAGCAAGCCGCTCGACATCGAGGCGCTGTCCGAGTATCTGGCGCAACGTGCGGGCCTCGCCTACCTGCGCATCGACCCCCTCAAGGTGGATGTGGGGCGCGTAGCAGACACCATGAGCGCCACTTATGCGGAACGCCACAAGGTGCTGCCCGTGCAGGTGACCAGCAAAGAAGTGGTGGTGGCCACGGCCGAGCCTTTCATCGATGACTGGGTGGCCGAGGTGGAGCGCCAGTCGCGCCGCTCGGTGCGTCGGGTGGTGGCGAACCCCCAAGACATCCACCGCTTCACGGCTGAATTTTTTGCGCTGGCCAAGTCGGTGCGCGCCGCGCAGAAGGCTGGCGGCAACTCGGGTGGCAGCAGCTTTGAGCAGTTGGTGGAGCTGGGCAAGAGCAACAAGCAGCTCGATGCCAACGACCAGGGCGTGGTCAAGGTGGTGGACTGGCTCTGGCAGTACGCGTTTGACCAGCGCGCGAGCGACATTCACCTGGAGCCGCGCCGCGACCAGGGCGTGATCCGTTTTCGTATCGACGGTGTGCTGCACCCCGTCTACCAGATGCCCATGGGCGTGCACAACGCGATGGTGGCGCGCATCAAGTTGCTGGGGCGCATCGACGTGGTGGAAAAACGCCGCCCCCAGGACGGCCGCATCAAGACCCGCAACCAGCGGGGCGAAGAGGTGGAAATGCGCCTGTCCACCTTGCCCACTGCGTTTGGCGAAAAGATGGTCATGCGCATTTTTGACCCGGACAACGCGGTCAAGGACCTTGATGCCCTGGGCTTTGCGCAGCATGACGCGCAGCGCTGGGAGGCGCTGGTCAAGCGCCCGCACGGCATCATCCTGGTGACTGGCCCCACGGGCTCGGGGAAGACCACCACGCTGTACTCGACCCTGAAGCGCGTGGCCACCGAAGAGGTCAACGTGAGCACGGTGGAAGACCCCATCGAAATGATCGAGCCCAGCTTCAACCAGACCCAGGTGCAGCCGCAGCTCGACTTCAACTTTGCCGAAGGCCTGCGCGCCCTGATGCGGCAGGACCCTGACATCATCATGGTGGGTGAGATCCGCGACCTGGAGACCGCCGAGATGGCCATCCAGGCAGCGCTGACAGGCCACTTGGTGTTCTCTACCCTGCACACCAACGATGCCCCCAGCGCCATCACCCGCATGATGGAGCTGGGTGTTCCGTCGTACCTCATCAATGCCACCTTGCTGGGGGTGCTGGCCCAGCGGCTGGTGCGCACGCTGTGCAAGCACTGCAAACAAAAGGATGAGGCCGCGAGCCGTGAAGCCCTGACCGAGGTGGTCAAGCCCTGGAAGATCAGTGGTAGCTACCACCCGTACAAGCCGGTTGGCTGCGTGGATTGCCGCATGGGCGGTTTCAGGGGCCGCATGGGGCTTTATGAATTGCTCACCGTCAGCGAGGCGCTCAAAGACAAGATCACTCAGGCGCCTTCCATTGATGTGCTGCGTCGGCAGGCCGTGCAAGACGGCATGCGTCCCCTGCGCCTGGCGGGTGCGCTGCGCGTGGCCGAGGGGCTGACCACGATGGAAGAGGTGATTGCCGCCACGCCGCCTCTGGAGTGAGCGAAGGGGAGGGGCGGTCATTCCTCTGCGGTTGGCCAGCCGTCTTCCAGAGTGGTTTTCGAGACAGTCTCCTGGGCGACTCGCCCGGTGGTGCATGCTTGCCAGGCGTTACCGGATGTAGGTGGAATCCACATCGCGCTGCCCCCTCCTTGCCAGCACAATCGCGCAGTCGAGAATTCCGTCAAGGAGACAATTCGTGAAAATCAAGAGTAATAAAGACTTTGCGTCCGGGCTCATGTTCATGGGCGTCGGGGTCGCATTTGCGTGGGGTGCCACCACTTACAACGTGGGCACGGGCGCGCGCATGGGCCCTGGCTACTTCCCGTTGTTGCTTGGTATCTTGCTGGCCCTCATCGGCAGCGTGATCACCTTCAAGGCGCTGACCGTGGAAACCGCCGACGGCGACAAGATCGGCAAATGGGCCTGGAAGCCGCTGTTCTTCATCCTGGCCGCCAACTTCGCCTTCGGCATTCTGCTGGGCGGCCTGCCCAGCCTGGGCATCCCGGCCATGGGGCTCATCGTGGGCATCTATGCACTGACCTTCATCTCCAGTCTGGCTGGCAATGAATTCAATGCCAAGGCCGTATTTGTTCTCGCCACCGTGCTGGCCATTGGCAGCTATGTGGCTTTTGTGTGGGCGCTCAAGCTGCAGTTTCCTGTGTGGCCGAGTTTCATCGCAGGTTAAGCAGGAGCACCGACCATGGATCTTATTAACAACTTGTCGTTGGGTTTTGGTGTTGCTTTCACCTTCCAGAACCTGATTTACTGTTTTGTGGGCTGTTTGCTCGGCACGCTCATTGGCGTGTTGCCAGGCATTGGCCCGGTGGCGACCATCGCCATGTTGCTGCCCGCCACCTATGCGCTGCCCCCGGTGGCGGCGCTGATCATGCTGGCYGGYATYTACTACGGYGCSCAGTACGGYGGYTCSACCACCGCCATYCTGGTGAACCTGCCRGGCGARTCYTCGTCGGTGGTGACCGTGATYGACGGYTACCAGATGGCGCGCAAGGGSCGWGCGGGKCCGGCGCTGGCSGCKGCGGGCCTGGGYTCGTTCTTYGCGGGCTGCGTSGGYACGCTGATCCTSGCGGCSTTYGCGCCKCCGCTGACCGAASTSGCSTTCAAGTTCGGCCCKGCCGARTACTTCTCGCTGATGACMYTGGGCCTGATCGGTGCCGTGGTGTTGGCCTCGGGYTCGYTGCTCAAGGCGGTGGCCATGATCGTGCTGGGCCTGCTGATGGGTCTTGTGGGGACCGACGTGAACTCGGGYGTGGCGCGCTTCAGCTTCGAYATCCCTGAGCTSACCGACGGCATCGGTTTCGTGACCATCGCCATGGGTGTGTTCGGTTACGGTGAAATCATCGCCAACCTCTCGCGCCCCGATGATGAGCGTGAGGTGTTCACTGCCAAGGTGGAAGGTCTGTTCCCCACCAAGGAAGACTTCAAGAACATGATCCCCGCTGTGCTGCGT
>NZ_JBGFFF010000105.1:0-16485 GCF_056175785.1 Acidovorax sp. LjRoot204 | reverse complement strand
GTACGTGGACGGACAAGGTGGAAAGCGCATCGTCCAGGCGCTGGACGCCGAGGGCCTGCAGCTGTATGGCACCAGCGATGCCAACCACACGCAGCAGATCTATCGCATGATCAAGATGCCGCAGCTGATGGGCACCAAGCCCGTGAGCGTGGACGGCGAGCAGTACCTGCTGGAGGGCTACTACCCCGCCATTCTCAACCAGGCCGAGTACAACGAACTGCAGCGGGTGGCCGCACAGACGGGGCGCCGCAGGGTGAAGGGCGACCTGCCGCACGTCATCACAGGGCTAGGCATCACCGTGTGCGGGTATTGCGGCCGCCCCATGGCTGGGCAGAACCTGGCCACGAAGCCACGCCTGCCAGATGGGCGAATCCGCGACGGTTACCGCCGCCTGCTTTGTGCATCAAACGCGGCCTATGGTGGCGGCTGCGCGGTGCAGGCCAGCACCAGCGTGGCGCCGGTGGAGCGGGCCATCATGTCCTACTGCAGCGACATCGTGAACCTGCAAGGCCTGTTTGGCACCGACCGCAGCGAAGGGCAGCGCGCGCACGTGGCCACAGCGCGCGGCCGCGTGAGAGACATCGAGGCGCAGCTGGAGAAGATCACAGACGCCATGCTGGCCAGCGCGGGCGAGGGAACGCCCATGGTCTTTGCCCGCCGGGCCCGCCAGCTGGAGATCGAGCTGCAAGACGCGCAGAGGGCCCTGCAGGCAGCAGAGCACGAGCTGGCCAACCTAGCACGCAAAGACACTCAGGGGGCCGACGAAGCCTGGCGCGCCCTTGCGGCCGGTGTGGAAGCCCAGGACATAGACGCCAGGCTGCGCGCCCGCCAGCTGGTCGCCGACACGTTTGAGCGCATCGTGGTCTATGCCAGGGGCATGCGGCCAGATCCTGCTGCCACGGGGCACGATTACCAGATAGACCTGATCTTGGTGGGCAGGGGCGGCAACTCGCGCGCCCTGTGCATTGACCGCGAAGGTAGTTTGCTGGGCGGCTACGACGCCCCGGAGGCTCTGATCATCGAAAATGCAGACTCAGGCCAGCTGTAAAACATGACGCTCCATCACCATCAATTCGGCCACTCAAGCCAACGAACAGCGCATCATGAAGCTGGGCACGCAGTGATCGCCATGGCTCTTGAGATTCCTGTTTTGGGAGTGGTGGCCGTATCCGACAGCGAGGGGCACACCTTTTTGGATGCGCAGACACTGAAAAAGCTCAGTCCGACACATCGGGTGCTCGTTGCGGCGGCGGGATTGGCGGCCGAAAGCAAATGGTGCCGCCTGACCGGAACGATTGAAGGCTCTTACAGCATCGGCCACTTCAACGACGAAAAGGAAGCCACTTCAGACCTGCAGGCCTTAGGCCATGAGGGCAAATTTCTGAGTTACGTGGCTTTGACAGAGCGGTTGCTGAGCGAGCGCTGGGAACAGGTGGGAGCCACGGCCCAAATCCTGAAGTCCGACCGCTCACTGACTTCCGAGCAGATTGCTCATATCGGATCCCGAGTTCGAAAAATCGAAGTCTCCGAGCTGGCAGATATCGCGCTGATCGCCCGCCTCCTGGATGCGCCCAGCTGGCGTTAACCAGCCACGCCCTCGCAGTCACTAAGGAGTACCCCTCAAAGAGCAAAGCGCAATACCCTAAAACCCAAAGGGTTTATAGACACTGGACGAAAAGACAGGTATAAAGCCGACACCCAGACGCGTCCATCGCTTTCAGCAGTGAACAGTCCGGGTGAGGCTGGTCTATGACAAGGTGAGATTTGTCGTAGACCTTTTTGCTAGGTTGAGCCACGGATTCTAATTATTCGGCCGGATATGAGCAATGAAATTAGAGTGGCTGTTACAAAAAAGGAAAATTATGACGACTATCTCTCGTCAAAATTTGCAGTTCCAATACTCTTGGACGGCGATCCCTCCCGATGATGTCCGCGTAACTGGAAAGCCAGACGCGACTTTTCTTAACCGAAACGAAGGCTATGAGGTTCTTGCGTTCCTCAATAGATGCTGCCAGAGCCTCGCAACGGCTCTGAAAGCTGAGCGGCTCATCAAGTCTCATCTGCCAGGTGATGTTCGATCTCGTGCAAACGTACTTGACTGGCTGCAGCGCAACTGGAACTTCTTTAAGTAGCCGAATAGCGCCCATGAAATGCCGCACCGCAGTCATGCCGTGCGGCATTTTTTATGTGTCCCATCTCCTTCGTTCCTGAGACGATGGACTTCACGCGCCAGGGGTGCGAGGGTCGCTCTTGCGCTGGCTGCTGAAGCTGGTGCCAAGCCAGTAGGCCCCCACCATGGCGATCACGGCAAGCAGCGCCGTCACGATTTGGACCCGCAGCTCGCCGCTGTAGTTGTCCGGGTGAATGAATAGCACGTCCACCACCAGTCCGTACAGCGGCAACAGCAGCAGCGCTGAGACCCAGAACGCTGGGTTGTGCCAGAACCCTTGCGCACCAGGTTGCAGGTAGACCGCATTGGCCTCGCGCGCACCGGCGATGCCGCCGCCAACCTCTTCCAACTTGAACCACTGCGCTTCGATGGCCCCGCGCACAGCTGCGGCCGCAGCCGGATCGCTGCCGATGGTATCCAGCAGCTCCTGCTCGTTGCGCGCACCAATGGCCTCCTTGGCGGCGGCCACCACGATCTCGGCAGCCTTGATGTTGCGTTCCGAGGTCTCGGAGCCCGAGGAAAACAACCGGCCCAGCTTGGGCACCAGGTCAATCAGGGATGGCAGAACTGCAGCGACAAAGGGGGCCATGGGTTGCTCCTTGGGTTGTGGGKTGATGGTGTCGGCGGTCAGCGCCTCCGGGTTGATCAGGTCGGCCAACGTGGTGCGGGCCTCTGCCTCTGGTGCGGTGGGCGCGTAGGTGCCGCCGTGCGCCTCATATTCCTGCCGGGCGCGCTCCATGGTCACCACCGGCTGGCCGTAGGGACTGCCTGGCAGGCTGGCCCACTCGCGGTTGCACTTGCGCACAGCTTCCTCAAAGCGCCCTGCCCTCACATCGTCCAGCGCCTTGCGGCCGAGGATCAGCGCCACGGCGCCCAGGTCCTGGTTTGCGGGCGTGAAGTCGGCAAAGCCGTAGTCACGCACCAGGCCGTCCCACGTCTTGGACAGGAACTGATAAGCGCCCGCCGCCGTGCTGCTGATGGGCTTGCCCGCCAGTTTGCGGGTGATGAGCTGGCGCGGGTGGTCCACGAAGTCGTCAGCCGTGCCTGGCRGGCCGTCCAGCCCCACCAGGTGGGCGCCACCGAACATCACGCGGTAGCCGTCAGCACCTGCAGTGCCTTCGCCGTGCCGCAGCATGCGCAGGAAGGCCTGCACATTGCTGTCCTGCAGCGCAGCGATCAGCGCGATTGGGTCTTTGGTGCTCATGGTGGTCCGCTCGAAAATAGTGCTTTGAATAGGGTCGCCAGCGCTGCCCAGCCGCCGATGGCGTAGACGATGCCCCCGAGCGTCAAGAACAGGCTGGCCTTGCGGAACAAGCCCCACAAGCCACCCAGCACGAACCGCCCGGCATGCTCTGTGGCTTGCTTCTGCAACACCGACACCCCTGCCGCCCAGAAAGCTGCGGCGGTCTCTTCGGTCATCGCCCCTTTGATGCCCTCGCGCACAGCTGAAGCCATCTTGGCTTCCAGCCAGGCGCCGGTTTCCTCGGTCAGCCGCACCTCAGAAGGTGCAGCGGCGCGGCGCTCTGGCCCCTTGTAATCACCGTCAGGTGGTGGCATGCACGCCCCCTGTCTCCACGGGCGCACGGCTCAACGCAGCCCACAGGCTGCACGGATCGAACCGCCAGGCATCGGGCAGGCCGAGCATTGCGGCAACCGCCTCGCTGCACACCCACCGGGCCTTGTCGTGGCCCAGCACGCGCGCAATGAAGCCCACCAGGCCCAGCAGGTCGTAGCCCTGGCCGTGGTGCTCCTGCAGCCAGTCGCGGGCCTGGTCAGCGCTTCCCTCCACATTGATGACGTCCCAGTGCGCTGGGTCCAGCACCATGTGCTTGACGCGCACTCCGCCATCCATGAAGGAGCTGCTGGCGCAGATCGTGCGGCCCAGCGGATCTGTTCCCAGCAGCAGTTCGCAATGGCTGTACGCCCCACGCAGCCACCACGAGGTGAGCCGGTTGAATAGCCGCTTGCGGCCTTTGTAGAACGCGACTTGCATCACGCACCTCCGTAGGACTCAGGCCACCCGGCCGACAGATCCACCGCCAGCGGGTCTTCGGCCGCATCCACCTGCCCGCGCAGCACCTCGGCATGAGCGAATAGCGCAGCATCCCGCGCGGCCGCAGCCGCAAAGACCTGCTCAGCGAGGGTGGGCGTCATGGTCACAAACTCGCCGCCCATGGTCTTCCACTGCAGGCCAGCGGGCATGCCCGCGCCCATCATCACCAGCGCCATCTGCTGGGTGCGCGAGAAGGTGTCGCTGTGGAACCAGTGGGCGCCGACTTGGTAACCGCCCAGCTGCGTCTTGCGGTCGCGCAGGGTTTTGATCTGCTCCCACAGCAAGGCGCGCAGGTCGCTGGCCGGTGTGGTGGCGGGCTCGCCGCCGATGACTTCGTTGATCATTGATGAGCCTCCACCAGGTAGCACCACTTGGCGGTCTGGCCCGCCTGGGTGATCGTCAGGTAAACCTCGAACGAGGCGTCGAACGCCAGATAGTCCGGGAACAGGTTGTTGAATGCGCCGGAACTTGGGTAGGTTGTGAAGCCCACCACGGCTTGCGCCTGTGCTTCGCCCGCGCCGTTGGCGATGGTGCGGTCGTAGATGCGATTGCCTTCTAGAAAGGCCTCAATGCGGTAGTTCGCCGCACCAGCGGGCACCTCGACCAGCATGATCCTCACCGCCCCGCGCCCCGTGGCGGAATAGATGCGGGTACGGGTCGCTGCCGACATGGCTGCCGAGTAAGCCACCAAGCCTGCAGCGGTCGAGAACGCAGAAACGGTAGGGGCATAAACAACGTTCTGCCCAACGGAAGGATCACGCCCTGACACGCCCACCACACGGCGTGCGCCCAGCGTGCGGCCATCACCCAAAGGAAACAGGCCCGCGTTCATCAGAAGTCCCCTGCGCGGGTCACGCACACGTTGATCAGCTCCGCCTTTTCGCTGCTGGCGCGCAGGCTCCATCCCGCTTTGAGCACCAGCGCCAGGTTGGTGAGCAGCGCCGACCAGGCCGGGTTGGTGGCGCTGACGGTGTTGGCCGGGACCATCACCTCGCGCCACAGCTTGGCGGTGGCACCGTCGTGCAGGAACAGGCGCACCATGCCCGCCGTGGTGGTGACGATGGCGGTCAGCGTGATGTCGTCAACCCGCGAGCCGGAGGCGCCTGCGGTGAACACAGTCACGATGGTGCCCGTGCCGTCGCGGTTGGCATTGGCAGCGCCGCCCACCTGTGCGACTGCGGTATTGGGCGTGGATGCGTAGTTTTGAGCGTTGATGGTCATACGATTCCTTGGGTCGAGAGAAGAAACTGGGGCAGCGAATCGCCACCACTCACGCGGGTCCAGCCAGGGGTGCTGCCACCGCTATCGATGCTGGGGTCCACGTTGCTGATGCCGCCAGGCGCGTTGCGCCGGTAGGTCTGCTTGTCGATGGGACTCCAGGCCGTCACATCGGCCGGGTAGTTGGTGCCCATCACCCACTTGTCAGCGCCCACGGCCGAGGCCGATGCAGCTGCCATGGCGGTGGCAATGGTGGCCGCCACGTTGGCCGCCTGCGCGTTGGAATACGCACTGCTGCACAGGGCCAGCAGCTCGGGCATGAACAATGTGCCCATGTGGTTGCCGAAGTTGAAGGCCTTGATGTTGTAGAGGCCCAGCACGCGGTCCGACAGGGGCGGGAACGGTGGCACCGGCGTTACCGCAGGCACGGGAGTGGGCGGGATGATTACCAGSGTACTCATCAGATRATTCCTTTCACACGCGCAGCAAGCTGCGCTTCTTTGCTGTTGACTGGTTTGACCCGCCCGCTGATGAGTCCCAGGGCACTGAGGTAGCCGTAGCCGGGCACGTCGGTGGCTGAGATGGCCACCGGCACGTCCAGCACCTGMTGCAGCAGCCCCACCGTGTACTCAGCCTGGTCTGCATCGAGCACCGCCGACAAGGTGAGGTCTGTCGCTCCAGGGCGGCGCTTGATCTCGAACGTGCCRTCGTCGTAGAACTTGATGTAGCTGTAAGACCTGGGCTCGGCCTCGCTGCCATACTCGGTGCCCCCCGTGCCACCGGTGAGGCTGCGCCATTCGCCCACCATCAAGGTGCCCAGCTCCACGGCGGCCGTGGGGCCAGCGCTCACCGTTACGGTGAGTTCAGAGGTAGGACTGATGGGAATACCCGTCAGCTCCACCGTGCTGCGCACGCCCAAGGGCGAGAACAGCAGCTCCCAGAAGCCGAGGGCTTGCTCCCACAGATCCTGCGTGGACTGCTTGAGGATGGCGCCCCCAGGGGCATCGCGCGCGATGATCTGCACCTGGTCGCCCACGGCGCCGAAGATCTTCACGTCACTGAAGAACGGCACCTGCAGCTTGTAGGTGAGACTGCCCGTGGCCTTTGCTGCCGTGGACCGGTAGAAGTCAAACGGGGCAAACAGGTTGCTGGGACGTTTGAAGAGCCAGTAGTCCGGGTCTGCCTCGGGCAGCGCAGTGCGGCCGCTGTGAGCCTGCACGCAGGAATACACCTTGTGGTTGCTGATGCGCTCTGCCCCCACGGCGTACGTGCCCGCAGACACCCACATCGTTTCGCCCAACGCGGGGTCGGGTTCTACGATGGTGGTGCCTGCGGACAGCATGCTGGCCGTGATGGGGACGGCCATCAACACACTCACACTGCTGTACGCGGTGGTTGTCATGCTGGGATAGTCCTTAAGCCGTTGCCTTCAAATGAGTCTTCCAACACCTGCGCCACTCGGGCCAGCAGGGCTTCCGTCTTGGACTCGCCCGTGCTGGCAACCGGCGCTGCAGTGCTGCTGGTGGTGCCGCTCTCGGCGCTATCAGCCAACATGCGCCGCGTGGTGGACGCGTTGTAAATGCGCGCAGGCGGTAGGTAAGCCAGCTCGGGGCCGTCTTCACCCACCATGGCCCAGCCGCCCCGGTGATCGCCACCGAGTCGGAACGCGGGCACGCCCACCGATGCAGCTGCCTTTGCCCAGTCGGCATCGAAGAAGCCGGTGATCAGCGCCAGGTCGTTGAGCGTGCCGCCCGCAGACTTGACCGCCTCCAGCAGCCCCTTGAGGTCGCCGGTGCCGTCAAACTTGTGGTACACGGGCGCCAGCGCATCGAGCTTGGCTATCTGCTGCTGATCGATCACCGGCTCATAGCCGACGCCTGCCGTTCCCAGCGAGAGAACCCGCTTGTACTTGGCATTCGCCGCAGATGTACCGGTACCAGGCATGCCAGGGCCAAACCCCGGACCGCCCGCACTGCCGCTACCGCCCGAGCCACTTGCACCCGGCGTCTTTGGCTTCAGCAGCTCGGTGAGCTGATTGATAGCCTCTTCCACCGATACCGTTGCCTGCACATTGCCGGTGGCAATGTCGATCAGCTCGCGGAACCTCTCCAGCGTTTCCTCGCCCTGCTTGATCTGGCGGTCCAGCGCGTCGAGCGACTGCTCTGCAATGCTCTTTTGCTTGCCTGCCACCCCAGCCAGCTGCTCCATCTGCCCGGCAAGCACCAGGCGGTCGCGGTCCAGCTCGAACTGGGTGAGGTAGTTGTCGGCCGTGAGGCCGCCACGCGCAGCGGTCAGGGCGTTGGTGAGGTCGTCAGCGTTGGGGATGATGCCCAGCAGAGCGCCCTGCAGGGCGTTCTCGATGAACACCATGCCCTTCGCTGCCTGCTGTGCAGCAGTGCTGCCCACCTCGCCCCGCAGCTCGCGTATGGCACCCGATGCAATGTCTTGCACCTTGCCCCACAGGCCAGCCAGCTCGGCCGCTGCTGCGCGCTGCGCCTCCAGCACCTTGCGCTGGGCTGCGACGGAACGCTCCAGCGTGCTATAGGCCGCGTCCAGCTGCGTCTTGAGCGCTTCCTTGGCAGTAGCTGCGGCTTCCTCGGCCGTCTGGTTCAGTTCGGCAAACGAGCCCGACAACATGATCAGCATGGCGTATGCCTTGCGGCCTGCCTCGGTGTTCAGGTCTTGTGCTTCGACCAGGCGGCGGTATTCCGCACGGGTCTTGGGCACCGTCAGGCCCAGCTTGGCAAACTCACCGTCCAGCTGGCGCGTGGCTACCGCCCTGCGCTCTTCCTCGCTGTAGAAGTTCTGGAAGTAGCTGCTGGTGGCGGCCACCATCTTGTCGAGCCCGCCGAACGCGTCCGCGATCTTGCTGGCCGCGTCGGCACCGTCCAGGCTGGCCTCCAGCAGCGTGTAGCCCAGCGTGTCAAAAATGCCGTTGACGGTAGTGAGGCTGGTGGACAGGCGGGTCAGCGTGTCGATAGCCTTCTCGCCCTCTTTGGCGTATTTGCTGGCGGTGTAGGTGGTCTCTTCGATGGTCTCGGTCACCTCGCGGGATGAGGCCATGAAGTCATCCGCACCCCGACCCACGTTGTCGTACACCACGCGGGTGACTTCTTTGCTGGTCGTGGTCCAAGTGCCCAGCACCTGCTCTGCCAATTCGTTGTTGGCAGTGGCAAGCGCCTCCTGAAACTTCTGCTGGATCTGCTCTGCGTTGAGGCCTTGCGTGCTGATCTTGATCTTGCTGGTGTACCCCTCGAGCTTGTCGGCGCTCAGGCCCAGCGTGTCGGCAAAGAAGGCCACCTGAGCACGCATGCCCTTGAAGGTGTCGCCCAGCGCTTTCTCAAACGCGGGGTCCAGGTCGCTGTACTTGGTCTTGTCCGAGCGGAACAGACCGCCCTTGTAGAACTCGTACTGCTGCCCCTCGAAACCCGTCTTGCCGCCAAAGGTGCCCTCGATACCCACGTCCGCCAGCTTGCGGCCGAACAGGCGGTTGATGAGGCCACCCACCACACCCGCGAGCGGGCCAAAGAACGCACTGGCGATGCCCGCGATGATGTTCACGGCGTTGCCACCGCCCACGCTGTAGCCGCCCGACAGCATGGAGCTGATGCCGTAGCCCATCATGCCGTTGCCCAGCATGCCCAGGCCCGCCCCAATGGTGTTGCCCAGGCCCGTCATCTGCGGGGCCACATAGGCCGATGGGTTGTTGCCGATGATGGCGGGCGTGGACAGCCCCAACCGCGTGCCCAATTCGCTCGTGGCGAACTTGCCGAAGGCATTGCCCACCGCAGAGCTGACACCCTTGGTGATCAGGTCAAAGCCCGTGGAGACGATGTTGCCCAGGTTGCTGAACATGCCCAGCCCACCAGCGCCACCAGAGCCGCCCACCACGCCAGCATTGGCGCCGCCTACGCTCAGGCCCAGGGCGCCGGTGATGCCGGTCATCACGCCCTGCACCGCCAGCTTCAGCACCGTGGTCTTGAACAGGTTCTTGATACCGTCCCAGAACGACTTGAAGAAGCCCTTGCCCGCCTCAAACCCACGGTACAGGCTGTCGCTCAGGCCGTTGTAGATGCTGTCGTAAAACTTCGTCCACTCGTTGGCGGCCTCAGTTGCGGCCTTTGCCGTGATGGTACGGTCGTACTTGGCGCCCAGCAGCTCGTTGCGCTCGCGCAGCGCTTCGATCTCGGCCTGCAGCGCGATCTGCTCGCGCGTCATGGTGCCGGTGATCACGCTGGCCCGCTCCAGCTCGGCCAGGGTTGCCTCCTTGGTCAGGATCAGCGCGCGGTTGCGGGTTTGCAGGAGCTGCAGCTGCGCGGCATCCGACAGACCGATCATCTCGATCTCTTCGCGCATGGCCTGGTTCTGCTCCACCAGGCTGGCGGCCGACTGTTCCATGGCCTGCACGACTTTGAGGCGCGCAGCACGCTCTGCATCAGCCGTCTTGATGAACTCTTCGCGCGCCTTGTTTTCGGCTTCAGCCGCCAGCATGGCTTCGATGTCCTGGCCGATCTGGATGGCTTGGACCTCAGTGACCTTGACCTTGCCGCTGCGGATCTGGTCCAGCACTTCGACGGCCTTCTTTTGGCCCTCGGTGAGTTTTTCTCCAGCGGCTGCTTCTGCCTGGTAGCCAGCAGTGGCCTTGACCACGGATTCGCGCAGCGCGTCGAAGGGGTCTTTGGCCTCTTTGGCGGCCTTGCCGGTTTTCTCCAGGACGTTGGTGAAGTCCAGCTTGGCGCCCGCTTCCTTTGCCGCGCCGCCTGCGGCCTCGATCTCCCCCATGCGCGCACGGATGCGACTGCCCAGGGTGTCTTCACCAAAGGTCTGGATGGCGGTCGTGCCCAGCTCGCGGATGATGGTGCCCGCGCGGGTGGTGCCCGAGCGCATGCTGTCCAGCGCGCCCGTGAAGTCACCGCGCAGCACCTTTGCCACGGCTTCGCCCACCCCGCCGAAGTAGGCAGCGCCTGCGGCCGCGTAGGCGCCCAGGCTCTCAGCCAGCAGCTTGACGCCGCGCATCACGTACTGGGCGGCATCGGCCACATAGGTGAGGCCGGTGATGGCGCTCTTGGTCCAGGCCTGCACGCTGCCATCGGCTACCAGGCGGCGCACTTCCTCACGGATACCGCCCGAGCCGTTCATCACGTCCAGCATGGCCTGCGCGCCCAGGTCGAGCGCGGGGATCATGCCGTTAGCAAGCTCTTTCTTCCAGGCCTCACCACTGGTGCTGAGGCGGGTGAGGTTGTCGTCCAGGTTGGCGGCGGCGGCGGCCTGCTCGGTGGTGACCTTGGCGGCCAGTGTTTCCACCTCGGCCAGGTCGTGCAGGAAGGGCAGCATTTGCGCGCCCTGCTTGCCGTAGAAGGCCATGGCCACCGCAGCCTTACCGGTGCCGTCTTCAAACTTTGCCATGGCCTTGGCCACGGTCAGCATCTGCTCTTCGGGACGCAGATTCTTGAAGGTATCGAAGTCAATGCCCAGGGCCTCCAGCGCCTTGCCGGTGCCCTTGCTCTCCTCGCTGGCGCCCGCCAGGTTGGCGGCCAGCTTGTTCATGGCGGCGCCGATCTGCTCGGGCCCCATGTTGTTGAACTTGCCCACGGCCATCAGGCCCGACAGGGCTTCGACCGTGGCGCCGGTCTGCATGCGCAGATCGTCGAGGGCTGCGCCGCCTTCAATGGCGCCAGAGATGAGGCCCTTGAAGGCCGCGATGGTGAAACCGGCGGCCAGGCCGCCAGCGATGGCGCCCGCCGTGGCGGCCACCTTGGCCTTCATGTTGTCGAAGGTGTCCTGGATCTTCTTGGACGCCGCCAGGGCGGCCTGCTCGGACTTGTCGAGCCCGCCCGTGTATTGGGCGTAATCCAGGCCGAGCTTGACCACCAGGGAGCCGAGTGCAGACATGCTGATTTACTCCCGTTCTTTCTTGTCACGTTGTTCTTGATCTGCCACGAGCACCGCGCGCTCCATGACTTGCAGGCCGTGCATGACGGCGCGGCGCTTGCGCCGGTGGACGAATAGCTCCAGCCAGGCGGTGACGCCCGCGTAGCAAAAGCCCATGCGCTGGCCCGCCATGCCTGCGTACTGCCACTGGGTGCGCAAGGCCTCGAAGGCCGCGACTACCGGCAGGTTCTCTGCGTACACACCGAAGGCCTCGCCCTCTGCAGGGGGAGCAGTGGCTGCGGCATCGATGCGGGCGCGCACCTTGTCGATGTCGTCCGCACTGGCGCCCCAGGCCTCCATGGCTTCGAGCACGCTGTAGTCGGGCTCGAAGGTGCCGGGCGCTTCGTCGCGGGCACCTGCCCACCAGCGCGCGGCCTCAATCAGTTTTTTTCTTTGGCGCCTACGTTGTGGTGCCAATAGACCAGCATGGCCTCGCGCACCGCACCGGTGAGGCGCAGGAAGGCCTCCAGGTTCTGCTCGTTGAACGGCACAGGGGCGCGGTCCTGGTCCTGCATTTCCCAGCCAGTGAGCACGCGGCGCAGCAGTTCGACGTTGGACAGCTTGATCAGCTCTTCGCGGTCTTCTTCAAAGGTGCGTTTGAAGATGGCGACAAAGCTCTCTTCGCGCCAGCCGCCCTTTGGCATGGCGACTTGAACCTTGACGGTGGCCTTGAATGTTTCGTCGGGGGTAAGAATGAACATGGTGTGTGAGTGAGCAAAAGGGGGAGAAAGCAAAAGAGCCACCGCGATGGGTGGCTCTTTTTCGGGGTGTGCACACGTGTGCACGAGGGTGAAGGGTCAGCGAACGATGATTTGCAGTTCGTCGTTGCCGTCTACCGGGTTGATGTCGAACGGCATGTTGATCATGGCGATGCTCTGGTCGTCCTGCAGCGTGAACGGCTTGCACTGCACGGCAGGCATCGCCAGCTCAATGATGTTGCCCGGAACCGTGCCGTGCACCAGGCTGCAGGCGCCCACAACGCTGTTGCGCACGATCTCGGCCCAGTTCTTGGTAGTGATGCTGGGCATCTCCATCGTGACGCTGCCCGAGGGCTGGCGGTCTGGGCTGTGGGGCGCCGCGCAATTGACCAGCTCGCGCCAGGTCAGGGCGTTGGCGAGGTTGATGCTGAAGGCCGACATGCACGCAGACAAGCCGTGAAAGCTGAAGGTGGGCGTGTTGGTCTTGCCCACAGTCTTGGGCTGGATGAAGTCGCTGTAGTCCACGCCGGTGGGCATGGCCATTTCCTCGGTGGCGGCGCTGTAGGTGCCAAGGAACTCGAACTTCATCACCGGGATGCCCTTGGCATTCAGCTCGAAGGACACCGTGCCCTTGGCATTGGTGATGACGAACTTGGTCTTGTCCAGGTAGCCATACAGCGTGAGGGTGGGCTCGCCTTCGCTGACAAGGTCGTAGGTCACGTCCGTGCCTGCAGTGATGGTGGCAGCGAAGCCGCAGGCCTCCAGCAGCAGGCCCCACGCGGGTTCCGTCCCAGCAGCGCCTGCGCCCGCCAGTTCCACCTCGAACGTGATCTTGCGGTGCTCACCCACGGTGAGGCTGCCGCTGTTGCCCTTGTAGGGGCGGATCAGGTTGCGCTGCACCTGCTCGGCCGTGATGGGCTCGGGCATCAGGGCGCGGCAAAGGATGGCATTGGCCGCTGCGGTGGGAAGTGCATCGGTGCCAGCTGTGACTTCTTTCTTTGCCAGCAGCAGCATCTTTTTCATGGACTTTGCCATGGGGATTCCTTTCAGGTCAGGGTTTCAGAAACGGCCGCTGCTTAGGCTGCTGCGGTGTTGTCATCGCCCTCGGCCGGAGCCGGGGTCGGGACGCGGGTGCGCACGCCGGTTACGGGGTCACGCGTGTAGGTGCCGCCGATGCCGGTGAACTCATCGCGCGCACGCGGTGGCGTGGGCAGGTGGTGCGCTGGCTTGGTGGCTTTGGGAGTGGCGACGGGCGCAGCTGCGCCAGCCGCCGCAGGGGCTGCGGTGCTTTTTGCCATGTTGGCTCCAGGGGTGGTTAGTGGCGGGGTGTGCGCAAGCGCACGGTGAGGTAGCGGGCGAAGATCTCGGCGTCCGGTTCGTAGTCAGCGTCTCCCGCGTCGTCTTCGTACTGATAGGAGGGCATGGCCTCCAGCGCAGCGCGGAATGGGCCGCCACCATCCAGGGGCAGCAGCACGTCCAGCTCTTCGATGGTGCGGGCCAGCACGATGAGGTTGACATCGTGCTGGGTGTACCCGCCGCCCGCACACCAGGTCTCTTCTGGCTTGCTGTCCACGTCAAAGACGGCAGCGGGCCATGACGGATTGGGTGGCAGCTCCACCGCCCAGGTGTTGTCGAACGCCGGGGTAAGCGCTGCAGCGAGCTGCTGGTGAATGGTGCTCATGCCTTGCTTGCCTTTGCGTGCTCTTTGTCCAGGCGGTCGGCCATCGCGTCGATGACCTCTTCCTTGCCCTGCTCCAGGGCGGGCTGCAGGAACGGGGTGGCCTGTTGCTTCTTGGTGCCGAACTCTGGAAAGCGCCAGTAGTACGGATCGTCTTCGTAGCGCTTGACGATGCGACCTGTCTTGTTGATTGCCAGCTTGCTGTTGGTCTTTTGCTTCTTGGTCAGGTTGACGCCGTGCCGCACACCCAGGTTGTACTGGGCCGTGCCTGCCGGGGCCTGCGACTCGCGCTTGATCACAATGTTCTTGATCAGCGCGCCGGTCTTGCGCAGCCCTTTAGCCTGAGCGATGCCGCGCGCCTTGCTGCGCAGTACGCCGCCCCCAGAGGCCACCATGAGGCGGGCCACGCGGGTTTCCATGCCGGTCTTGAGGCCTTGGAAGGATTGGCTCAGTTCGCCGATGCCGAGGATCTCGCTTTTAGCCATCGTTCATCCCCGTGTCGCAGGTAAGGATCAAGCACTCTCTACGAGCCATCAGGTCGTTGACGTGCACGATGTTGAAGTGCCGCCCCTGGTACAGCACGCCCCACTCTGCGGAAACTTCAGCGCGGTAGGGTATGGTGAACTCAGTCCGAGACACAGCTACCCTGCCACCTGCAGCACCTGTGGCAGGCTTCTCGTTACCACTCAGATTGCGCACTGCAGCCCACATCGGCGGCTGATCCACCCACTCCTTCTTGAACCCACCTGAAGTGCCACGGGTACGACCAGGAGCGCGCAGCGTAATGCGTTGATCTAGCTTTCCTGATTGCAACATGATGGGTCCTCAAAATCGTGGCGGCACGGTGATCTCGGCCAGCATGTGGTCCAGGAACTGGCCTGGCAGCTCAACGACTGCGCCACCCTGCACCATGGACTCACGCTGCGCATACACGGTGCCGATGTGCATCAGCAGCCAGTTACGCACGCCGGGGTATGCATCGAGGTCGGCCCCGGCCTTGTAGGTGATGCGCAGCAGGCCTGCCGGGCGCCCCTCGGGGAACGACACGAACGACTCGCGCTGTTCCCTGCGAAGCACCACGGGCGCGGTGATCGGGGTGGCTGTGCCATCGGGTGCAATCACTTCGACCGACTCCACCTCAAAGGCTTGCCCTGTATCCAGCGCATCGCCCGAGGGACGGTGCACCGGCCAGTGCTCGACATAGCGGGCCTCTTGGATGGCCGCGCCGGTGCGGGATTCGCACTGGGCAACCACGCCGGGAATAACGATCTGCTCCAGCAGGTCTCTTTCCAGCAGCACCGCGTCGTTGCGCCGCCAGGTGGCAATGTCCTGCGGGGTAAGCACAGGGGCGCCTGTGTACGCGATGCGCTGTGCCATGGCTTAGGGGCGGTCGTCGTTGTCGGCGCTGCCACCGGTGCCAGCTGCGGCCGCTGCGGCATCGGTCTGGCTACCGTCAGCGCCAGTGGGGTTGCTGGTGTCTGCAGGGCCAGCACCGGTATCGGCCGAGCCGCCCGGTGTACCACCTTCAGCAGGCGCCGGGGCTGGCGCTGGTGTGTCGGTCTTGCCGCGCTTGTTGCTGGCCGGTTGCCGCTGTGCGGGCTGCTTGGCTGGGTTTTGTGGCGCCGAGGCCTTTTCGCCATCGGCCGAGTATTCCTCGGCCAACTTGGACTTGACCAGCTGCACGGCCACGTTTTCGTCAAAGCCTGCGATCTCGCCTGCGCTGTAGCCGCGCCAGGATTGCAGGAACTTCACTGCGCGCTTTTCTGTAGTGCTCATGGCACCCCCTATGGAAATGAGTTTGAGAGCTGTGCACATGTGTGCACAGCGGGGAATGAATCAACCGTTCAGGGTGGCCACGCTCAGGAGAGCATGGTGTCGCCCCAGGTGACCTGCTTGGCAACCACGATGGACTCGACGTGGCGCGGGCCAATGTCGTGCTTGGCGATCACGCGCACCAGCGTCTGGTCGCGCTGGAACGCGCTCACCATGTTGCCGCCGCCATCCTTGTAGGAGGCTTCATTGCTGTAGGCGATCACCAGCTGCTGGTCTTCACCGATATAGATGTCGGCAAAGTTCACAAAGTAGATTTCCGACTCGTTGGTGCCCGCGCCCAGGTTGATCGGGATCTGGGTTGTGAGTGCGAAGGGGTAGCCCTTGAGCTTGCCCTGCTCGATTTCGGAGTACGCCTTGTTGCCGTTGCCATCGCGCAGAGAGCCCAGCCACCGAATGGTGCGAGGCGCCATGAGCCAGCCGCAGCCGCCGAGCTGCACATTGGCGTTCTCCAACCGCAGGATCAGGCCAGACAGGAACGTTTCCACCTGCTGCAGTGTGGGCGCCGCAGGGGCGTTGACCAGGTTGCCCGGCAGCACCCAGTAGCGGAGGCCCTTGGGCAGATTCCCTGAGCCATCGGCGCGGATGAAATGCAGATCCTGCGACAAGCCCATGCTTGTGGTCAGGTCACCAGCAACCGACTGATCAACCCGTGGGTTTACACCCGAATTGGCCAACAGATCGTTGCTAATAGGAACGATGGCTGCAGCCTTCTTACCCGACAGCTTCAAATCACCGAAGGTCATGTCAGTGATCCCGATGTCGGTCTCGGTGCCGATATAGGACACCGAAGTGTTGCCCAGGATGCGCGGAATGGTCAGGTTGCCATTGTTGAGCGGCAAGCTGATTGCCCCCATGCGGCGCACTACCGAAGCCGGGCGCAGCGACTCGATCAGCTCAGTAGCAA
>NZ_JBGFFF010000104.1:0-16690 GCF_056175785.1 Acidovorax sp. LjRoot204 | reverse complement strand
GGCTGTCAGCCCCGGCAGCACCTGCATGGCGGGCCGCTGCAGGCCGGGGGTGCATGCAAACGTGGCGCGCTTTTCGACCACGGTCTGCACAGGGCGCAGGCCCGGCAGGCCCAGCTGCGCGGCGGCTTGCTGCAGCACCTGCTGCTCGATGAGTGCCCGGTCGCCGTCGCTGGCGCTCACCACAAAGGCCAGCAAGCCCTGCTGGCCGTCAAGCTGGCCCCGGTCGAACACGAACTGCGCCGGGTGCGCTGCCGTGTTGCGCAGCGCCAGCATGGGCAGGGGCAAACGCGCGCCACTGGCGTGGGCGTAAACGGTGGTGATGGCCTCAAACCGCAAGGCATTGGCGGTGGCGCTCCAGCGGGCGGCAGCAGCCAGACCCGCCGTGCTGGCAAGGCCATCGACCAGGCGCGCGGCCTCCCACGACGGGCAGGCCAGAGTGATGTGGTCGAAGGATTCGGCTTCTTCCGCCCCCTGCGCCACGCCCGCCAGCTGCCAGCGCCCGCTGGGCAGGGGCACGAGCCGCTGGATGCGTTGGCCGGTGAACACCTGGCCGCCTTGCTGCACCAGCCAGCGCACCGCAGCCTCGGGGAACAGCGCGCCCAGGTCGGTGCGTGGCAGCAACAGGTTGGACCCGCCGCGTCCGCTGAACAGGCTGTCCTGCAGCACCCGCAAAAACACCTGGCCGCTGGCCTCGCGTGCGGGGGTGTTGAGTGCCGACACGCACAGCGGGTCGATGAACTCGGCCATCAGCCGGGGCGTGAGCGGGGCACACAGGTCTGCCACCGAGGTGTGGGCCGCGCAGCGAAAGCCGCGCAGCTGCCAGGCCGTGGCCGTGCGCAGCAAGGCGACTTTGTCTTGCCAGCCCCAGCCTTTGGCGCGCGCGATGCCCAGCAGCGCATCCAGCGGCGGGGGCAGGTCGGGCAGTTGCAGGCCCTGGCCATCGGGGAACTGCAGGGTCAGCGGCAGGCGCAGCAGCGCGGTGGCAGGGTCCATGCCCACCAGGCGCATCAGGCGCAGGCTCTCGGTGTAGGCACCGATCAGGATGTGCTGGCCGTTGTCGAGCGTGGCCGCTGTGCCATCGGGCAGCACACCCCGCACGGCGCGGGCGCGGCCGCCCACGGTGCGCGCGGCCTCGAACACGGTGACCTGGCGGCCGGCCTGCCGGTGGGCGATGGCAGCAGCCATGCCGGCCCAGCCAGCCCCGATGACGGCGACTTTCTGCGGTGCCACGCCGGGCTACATCCTGCCCAGGGCTTGCATCTTCCAGGCCAGCCAGAACTTGCGCAGCGGCGTGAGGCGGATGCGCTGGTGCAGCACCTGGAAGTTTTCGTGCTCGATCTCGCGCAGCAGGGTGCGGTAGATGCTGGCCATCATCAGGCCGGGCTTTTGGGTGCGGCGGTCCGCGTCGGGCAGCAGGGCAAAGGCCTCGTCGTACAGCCGGTGCGCACGCTCGGCCTGAAAACGCATGAGCGCGGTGAACCGGTCGGAGTACTGGCGCTTCAAGATCTCGTGCGCCTTCACGTCGAACTGCTGCAGCTCGCTGACCGGCAGGTAAATGCGGCCCAGCATGGCGTCTTCGCCCACGTCGCGGATGATGTTGGTGAGCTGGAACGCCAGGCCCAGCCGGTGGGCGTATTCGGTGGTGCGCGGGTCGGTCTGGCCGAAGATGCGCGCCGCGACTTCGCCCACGACGCCCGCCACCAGGTGGCAGTAGCCCTGAAGACCTGCAAAGTCGAGGTAGCGCGTCTGCTCCAGGTCCATCTGGCAGCCGTCGATCACGGCCTGCAGGTGGCGCTGTTCGATGCCGTAGTTGGCCGCCAGCGGCATCAGCGCCAGCATCACGGGGTGCGTGGGCTGGCCCGCGTAGGCCTTGGTCACTTCGGCCTGCCACCAGGCCAGCTTGGTGCGGGCCACGCCCGGGTCGCTCACTTCATCGACCACATCGTCCACTTCGCGGCAAAACGCATAGAACGCCGTGATAGCCGCGCGGCGCGGGGCAGGCAGAAAGAGAAAGGCGTAATAGAAGCTGCTGCCCGAGGCCACGGCTTTTTGCTGTACGTACTGCTGCGGTGTCATGGGGCGAGATTGTCCCATGGCGCACCGGGGCGGGCCGGTTGTCGGGGTTTGAGGTGTTTTCGGGCGGATGCGCTAGTGCCGCATGCCCTGGTTGCTATTCAAATGATAGCTTCAGGGAGGTGTTGCGGAGGCGGCGGGTGCAGGGGCTGGCGCCTCGGGTTGCGACATCTCGCGCATCAGCGCGTCCAGGTCGTCGCCCTGGATCGACATCTCGGGCAGCGTGGCGGGCGTGCTGCGCAGCCACCGCGTGGTGGCGGGCACGGCCATCACCAGGGCGATCACGCCGGCCAGGCAGAGCAGGTAGGGCGCCAGCGCACGCGCCACCGCGCCCATGGCAGGCCGGGGCGCCGCCTGGGCGCGGGACAGCACCAGCGCGTAGCCCAGCGGCGGCAGCAGGAACCCCGCCTGCAGCACCAGCAAGGTGAGCGCGGCCACCCAGGCTGCGTCGTCCACCAGCGCCAGCAAAGGGGGCATGACGATGGGGATGATCAGGAAGATCAGCTCGAACGCATCGAGCACAAACGCCGAGCCCAGCAGCACGGCCAGTACCACCCCCATGGCCAGCAGGGGCTGGCCCTGCAGGGCACGCATCCATTCGGCCACCAGCACATCGGTGCCGTAGGCGCGCAGCACCAGCGAGAACGTGACCGCCGCCACCAGCAGCGCAAACAGCGCACCGGTGAGCGCCATGGCGTCGTCCAGCACCTGCGCCAGCCGCCGCAGCGTGAGCTGGCGCGACGCCACGCCCCACACCAGCAGCAGCACCCCGGCGGTGGCGGCGGCCTCTACCGCCCGCACGCGGCCGGTGGTGACCAGTGCCAGCAGGGCCACGATGAGCATGGGGACCACGCCCAACGTCCAGCGCTCGCTGCGGGTGAGGGGCACGGGTGCTAAAGATGCGGCCCCTTGATCTGCGATGCCGCCAGTGCGGCGCTGGGCCAGCCACCAGGTCACGCCCATCCACAGCACCAGCAGCAGTGCGCCCGGCGCCAGGGTGGCCTGCAGCACGTCCTGGGTGTTGATGATGCGTGTGCCCGCGCGGGCACTGGCCAGCCCCAGTTGCGTGGCCAGGGTCAGGCCCTCGGTGTGGGCGCGCAGCATGGCATCGCCCAACAGCAACAGCACCAGCGACGGCGGCACGATGATGCCCAGCGTGCTGGCCACGGCGACCAGGGCGGTGCGTCGGGCGGGCGGCATGCCTTCGTGGGCCCAGGCCTGCCCGGCGGTGTGCGACAGGGTCACCAGGCTGGCCCCCACCGATCCGTTCATGGGCGCCATGAGCATGCCTACGCCCAGGCCCGCCAGGTCGGGCGCGGCCCGTTGCCCCACCACGCGCGCCAACAATTTGCGCAGGCCGCTGTACAGGCCGTTGACCAGTGCCAGGTGGTTGAGCAGCGCGCCCACCACGGCGTATAGCACCAGCGCCTGTAGCAGGTCGTGTTCAAGCAGGCCCACCACGCGCTCCGGCAGGCTGCGCAGCACCGCGCCATCAAACGCGCCCAGCGCCA
Source organism: Acidovorax sp. LjRoot204 (assembly GCF_056175785.1). Lineage (NCBI taxonomy): Bacteria > Pseudomonadati > Pseudomonadota > Betaproteobacteria > Burkholderiales > Comamonadaceae > Acidovorax > Acidovorax sp. LjRoot204. The sequence goes on along the minus strand of NZ_JBGFFF010000104.1, from coordinate 13,106 downwards.
GGCCCGCCACCGCGCCCAGGGTACTGACGCCCAGCAGCACGGCGTAGGTGGCCCAGCCGGTCGTCATCATCAGCACCAGGGCCAGCACCAGCAGCAACAGGCCGATGGCGTTCATGGGATGGCGCTCATGCGTGGTCAGCCGGTGCGCTATTTGGCGTGCGCAGCGTGTGCACGGCCCGCCACAGGTCGGCCAGGGCTTGCAGGGCCAGCAGCACGGCCAGCAGCAACAAGGCTAGCTTGATGGCGAAGTAGCCGGGGTTGGCGGTTTCAGGAAAACTCTCCAGCCCCCGCACCGACCGCCACACCGTGGGCGCGGCGTTGATGCACACAAACACCGCCCAGGGCAGCACGGCCAGGGGCGCGCCCAGCAGGCGCATGGCGCGCACCCGGCCCCGGCCCGCATGGGCGAGGTCGGGGCAGCTGACCAGGTGGGCGCCGCGCCGGTCCGCGTGGCGCAGGGCCACGGCCACATACAGCGCAAACAGCACCTGCGCGAGGTCGTTGGCCTGGCTGGACCCCGCGCCCCACCCGTCGCGCAACGGCCATTGCAAAAACAGCAGCAGCACGACCAGCAGCGCCAGCGGCATCACCAGCGCGCCCAGGCGGTTGAGCCAGCGCTCCAGCGGCAAGGGGGTGGGCAGGTCCGGCGGCAGATGCATGCAGGTGAAGGGGCTACGAAACGTGCCGCGATAGGGGCCAGTGGGCGGCGCGGTTCAGCATTCGACCACATTCACCGCCAGCCCGCCGCGCGATGTTTCCTTGTACTTGACCTTCATGTCCGCGCCGGTTTGCATCATGGTCTTGATGACCTTGTCGAGCGAGACCACGTGCTGCCCGTCGCCGCGCAGCGCCATGCGGGCGGCGTTGATGGCCTTGATCGCACCCATGGCGTTGCGCTCAATGCAGGGGATCTGCACCAGACCGCCCACGGGGTCGCAGGTCATGCCCAGGTTGTGCTCCATGCCGATCTCGGCCGCGTTCTCCACCTGCTCGGGCGTGCCGCCCATCACGGCGGCCAGTGCGCCAGCGGCCATGGAGCAGGCCACGCCCACTTCGCCCTGGCAGCCCACCTCGGCGCCGGAAAGCGATGCGTTCTCCTTGTAGATGATGCCGATGGCACCTGCGGTGAGCAAAAAGGTGGCAATGCCGTCGTCGTTGGCCGGGATGGGGCCTTGCAGGAAGTTGACGTAGTAATGCAGTACGGCGGGGATCACGCCTGCAGCCCCATTGGTGGGCGCCGTCACCACGCGGCCGCCAGCGGCGTTTTCCTCGTTGACGGCCATGGCGTAGAGGTTCACCCAGTCCAGCATCGAGAGCGGGTCGCGCAGCGCGGCCTCGGGGGCGCTGCTGAGCTTGTGGTGCAGCTCGGCCGCGCGGCGGCGCACATGCATGGGGCCGGGCAGGGTGCCGGTGCTGGCGCAGCCGCGCTGCACGGCACTGGCCATGGTTTGCCAAATGGCCAAAAGCTGGCGGCGCACCTCGGAGGCGCTGCGCCAGTGTTGCTCATTGGCCGCCATGAGCTGGGCCGGGGTGAGGCCGGTGGCCTGGCACTGGGCCAGCAGCTCGGCCCCGGTGCGGAAGGGGTAGGGCAGGCCTTGGGCGTGGCCGGCCGCATCGGGCCCAGCGGTGGCGGCGCTGTTGAGCACACGCTCGCCCGCCGCGTCGATCACAAAACCACCGCCCACCGAGTAGTACTCACGCGCCGCAATCTCGATGCCCTGCGCGTCGAACGCGTGAAACGCCATGCCGTTGGGGTGCAGCGGCAGGCTTTTGCGGCGAAACAGCAGATGCTCTTTTTCGACAAACGGCACCATATGCTCGCCCAGCAGCTCCAGCGTTTGCCGGATGCGGATGTCGGCAATGGCAGGCTGGATCTGGTCCGGGTCGATGTGGTCGGGCTCGTGCCCGGCCAGGCCTAGCAGCACGGCCTTGTCGGTGCCGTGGCCCACGCCGGTGGCAGACAGGGAGCCGAACAGCTCCACGGTGACGTGGTGCACGGCGGCCAGGCCTAGGGTGGCCTGCACATGGCAGGCAAACTGCCGCGCAGCAATCATGGGCCCCACGGTGTGGGAGCTGGACGGGCCGATGCCGATTTTGAAGAGGTCGAAAACGCTGACGGACATGGTGAAAAAGTTCTCAGGAGCGGCGCAGTGGTTTGGCCGATGGGGGGGGGCGGACTGGCGGCCGGGTAGGCTGCGACAGGTGCGATTTCAGGGCATAGGTGGCCACGATCAGTGCCAACCAGCCCAGCAGGACATCCCAGAACCCCATGACCAGCCACACGGGCGCCAGCAAGGGGCCTGCGAGGGGAAGGACGTACAGGGAGAGGCGGGGCGTCCAGAAGCCGGGGGCTCTCATGCAGGGGGATGAGAAGGGATCGAAGGTGCCGGGCGAGCAGCCCAGGCTTTCGAGGATGGTGCGCGCCGTCTGGTTGCCCACGATGGGCAGGCCCAGCGCAAAAATGAACACGATGAAGCCCGCCAGCAACAGCCAGAACAGGCCGACCACACCCCAGCGCAGCACGTCTGCTGGGGTGGCGTTGCTGCGGCGCGGCAGCCAGCGCTGCAGCAGGTCCGCTGCTGCGGCCGGGTAGCGGTCAGCCCAGCGTGCGGCATACAGCGCCAGCCCCCACGCCAGCAGCAGCGCCCAGAAGTTGCGCAGCAGCACAAAGGGGTAGTCCACGATGCTACCTGCCGACAGAAAAGGCATCAGCCGCAGCCCGATGGCATTGGTCAGCCATGTGCAGGTGCCCAGCGTGGGGTTGGTGTGGGGTTGGCAGTGCAGCACATCCAGCACTCGCTCCGCCGCCACGCCCCCGACGATGGAAAACACCAGGCAAAAAAGGATGAGCCCCCACTGCAGGGTCTTGAAGAGCTGTCTGGCGGTCAACGGTGGGCCCTCCTGGCAAGCCACGGGTAGTGGCTTGCGGACATGGTTGTCTTTGTTGTTGTGTTCCGGAACTGGTAAGTCCCGGGCGGCTGGCCGCAGTGGGCGCAAGACTAGCGCGCTGTAAAGGCGGCGCCATGCGCGCTATCCCTGCCCCACCCAGGGTCCGCCCGCTGCCGCCCCTCCGGCGCAGGCGGCTGGTTACTCATAAATTAATAGCTAACAAGGCAATATGGATGCGCGGTGAAGGCCATTTTTGCCTCAGATTCATGGGCAGAGCACGCACCGATGTCAGCGCGCCTTGTGGCCCATGAATCTTTCTTCTTACATCACCAGCGCGCGGCCCAGCATCACCACCCAGTCCCAGGCATGCAGGCGCGGACGGGTGTGCAGGCTGCCGCCTTTGAGGGCCTCGACCTTGTCGAGGATGCGCAGGCCGCCCTGCACCACCAGGCGCAGCTCCCAGCCCGCGCGGCCGGGCAGGCGGTGCACCAGGGGGGCGCCGCTGTACATGGTGGTGCGGGCCCAGTCGGCGCAGTCGGCGATGAGGCGCGCGTTTTCGCGCGTGCTTTGCAGGGCCAGCAGCTCGGCCTGGCAGGCGCCATGAACGGCGCAGTCGGCGCGCGGCAGGTAGTGGCGGTGGCGGGGGATGTCCACCGACAGGTCCTGCCAGAAGTTGATGAGCTGCAGCGCGGTGCAGATCGCATCGCTTTGCCACAGCGCCTGCGCGTCGCCCACGCCATAAAGGTGCAGCAGCAAGCGCCCCACGGGGTTGGCCGAGCGGCGGCAGTAGTCCAGCAGCTCGGCGCGGTCGGCGTAGCCTTCGGCATCGCGGGTTTTTTCCACATCCTGGGCAAAGGCGCTGAGCAGGTCTTCGAGCAGCGGCACGGGCAGGTGGTTGCTGCGCAGCACGCCTTGCAGCGGCAGGAACACGCTGGCCCAGCGGGGCGAGGGCGGCTGGCCCTGGGCAATCGCGCGCAGATCGGCCAGGTAGGCCGCCAGGTCGGCCAGGCGGGCGGCGGGTGTGGCATCGCCTTCATCGGCAATGTCGTCGGCCGTGCGGGCAAAGGCGTAGATGGCGGCGATGGGCTGGCGCAGGTGGGGCGGGCACAGCACGGACGCGACCGGGAAGTTTTCGTAGTGGGTGACAGGAGGCGCCACCGCATCAGTCGCAGTGGGCTGTGGCGCGGAGGCTGCGCCGGGGTGGGGAGAGGGGCTGGGACGGTCGTTCACACCCGGATTGTCGCTTGACAAGCTCAAGGGCTTCTCATAGATTACTAACCGGTCAGTCAGTAATCATAAAAACCAATCCAGTGGGGGGACAAGGCGGCTGGCCCCTGCATCTGTTCACAAGCGCCCTGCATGGCTGCGGGTGGCTGGTTGGCGGGTGTCTGGTGTACTGTCGCTGCGCGGGCACTCCGGCCTGCGTCTTGCTTGCTGATCCTTGTGGCCCCTTCTTTTTTCACCGGATTTCCCATGCGCACACCCTCCGCCCTGCGGCCCTCTTCACGGCATTCCAGGCTTTTGCTGGTGCTGGCCACCGCTACCGTGCTGGCCGCCTGTTCGCGTCCCGCACCGCCTGAGGAGCCCGTGCGCTCCGTCAAGCTGATGACGGTGGGCGTGGGCGCGCTGCAGTCCAGCCTGGAGTATTCGGGCGAGGTGCGCGCGCGGGTGGAGTCGCGCCTGGGCTTTCGCGTGGCGGGCAAGATCGTGCAGCGCCAGGCCGAGCTGGGCCAGCGCGTGAAGGCCGGGCAGGTGCTGGCGCAACTGGATCCCAAGGACTACCAGCTGGCGGCTGATGCGGCGCGTGCGCAACTCGCATCGGCTACCACGCAGCGTGATCTGGCGGCGGCGGACCTCAAGCGTTACCAGGCGCTCAAGGACCAGAACTTCATCAGCGGTGCCGAGCTGGAACGCCGTGAGGCCACGCTCAAGGCGGCCCAGGCCACGCTGGACCAGGCGCGCGCGCAGCTGTCGTCGCAGGGCAACCAGGCGGCCTACACCACGCTGGTGGCCGACGTGTCGGGCGTGGTGACGGGCATCGATGCCGAGCCGGGCCAGGTGGTGTCGGCCGGTGCGCCGGTGGTGCGCATTGCGCAGGACGGCCCGCGCGACGTGGTGTTTGCTGTGCCCGAGGACAAGGTGGCGCAGATCACGACGGGCTCCGAGGTGGCTGTGCGCGGCTGGTCTGGCGGCGCGACCCTGACGGGCCGCGTGCGCGAAGTGGCTGCCAGCGCCGACGCTGCGACCCGTACCTTCCAGGTCAAGGTGGCCATTGACGCTGCGGACGCCCCAGCGCTGGGCGCCACCGTGTACGCCACGCCCAAGGCACTGAGCCATGCCGGCATTGCCGCCATCAAGCTGCCCACCAGCGCGCTGCGGCAGGAGGGCCAGTCCACCGCCGTGTGGGTGTACGACCCCGCGACCAGCACCGTCAAGTCGCAGGTGGTGCAGATCGCCACGGCCGACGGCAACGATGCCGTGGTGGCAGGGGGCCTGACCCCCGGCATGCAGGTGGTGGCTACCGGCGTGCATGTGCTGTCTCCCGGCCAAAAAGTGACGGTATACCAGCCAAAAGTGGCCCAGGCGCCAGTGAATAAAGCACAGACAGCTCCTGAATCTGTAGCAATTCCGGCGGTGCCATCGGCTCCTGCAACCGCTGCTGCACCCGCCACCGCCACGGCCTCTGCCGCCAACTGAGGCCCGCCATGACGCAAATCCAACCCAAAGAGGGGTTCAACCTCTCCAAATGGGCGCTCGACCATCCCGCGCTCACCCGCTACCTCATGGTGGTGCTGATGCTGCTGGGCTTTGCGGCCTACTTCCAGCTGGGGCAGGACGAGGACCCGCCGTTCACCTTCCGTGCCATGGTGGTGCGCACCTACTGGCCCGGTGCCACGGCCCAGCAGGTGGCCGAGCAGGTCACCGACAAGATCGAGCGCACGCTGCAGGAAGTGCCGTACGCCGACAAGATCCGCAGCTACTCCAAGCCCGGCGAGTCGCAGATCATTTTCCAGATCAAGGACTCCTCCAAGCCCGGCGACGTGGCCAACGTCTGGTACAGCGTGCGCAAGAAGGTGGGCGACATGCGCTACACCTTGCCGCAGGGCATCCAGGGTCCGTTCTTCAATGACGACTTTGGGGATGTGTACGGCGTGATCTACGCGCTGGAATCCGAGGGCTTCAGCTACGCCGAGCTCAAGCAGTTTGCCGATGACGCGCGCCAGCAGCTGCTGCGCGTGCCCGATGTGGCGAAGGTCGAGCTGTTTGGCGTGCAGGACGAAAAGCTCTTCATCGAGATCTCGCAAAAGCGCCTGTCGCAGCTTGGCCTGGACATGAACCAGGTGCTGGCCCAGCTGGGCCAGCAGAACGCAGTGGAAAGCGCGGGCACCATCCAGACCCCGCAAGACCAGGTGCAGGTGCGCGTGCAAGGCCAGTTCAACGCCATCGAGGACCTGCGCGCGATGCCGATCCGTGGCCCCTCGGGCGCGCAACTGCGCCTGGGCGATATTGCCGAAGTGCAGCGCGGCTATGTGGACCCACCGGGCGTGAAGGTGCGCCACCAGGGGCGCGAGGTGATTGCGCTGGGCGTCTCCATGTCCAAGGGCGGCGACATCATTGCGCTGGGCAAGGCCCTGCACACCACCACCGACCGCATCGCTGGCACGTTGCCGGCGGGCGTGAAACTGGTCAACGTGCAAGACCAGCCCAAGGCGGTGTCCACCTCGGTGAACGAGTTTGTCAAGGTGCTGATCGAGGCAGTGGTCATCGTGCTGGCGGTGAGCTTCATCAGCCTGGGCGTCCACAAGCGGCCCGGCAACAACCCGCTGTGGAAGCGCTGGTACATCGACCCCCGCCCGGGGCTGGTGGTGGGCATCACGATCCCGCTGGTGCTGGCCGTCACGTTCCTGGCCATGTGGTACTGGGGCATCGGGCTGCACAAGATTTCGCTGGGCTCGCTCATCATCGCGCTGGGCCTGCTGGTGGACGACGCCATCATTGCGGTGGAGATGATGGTGCTCAAGCTCGAAGAGGGCTATGACAAGGTGCGCGCCGCCACCTTTGCCTACGAGATCACGGCCATGCCCATGCTCACAGGCACGCTGATCACGGCGGCGGGCTTCTTGCCCATCGGCTTGGCCAAGTCCACCACGGGTGAATACACCTTTGCCATCTTTGCCGTGACGGTGATTGCGCTGGTGCTCAGCTGGTTCGTGTCGGTCTACTTCGTTCCTTACCTCGGCACACTGCTGCTCAAGGTGCCGCCTCACGTCTTGGCCGCTCAGGCCAACAAGGGCATCACGGACGACCCACACGAGGTCTTTGACAGCCCGTTCTACCGCAGCTTCCGCCGTCTGGTGGACTGGTGCGTGCAGCACCGCTGGCTGACCATTGGCGCCACGGTGCTGACCTTCGCGCTGGGCATTGTCGGCATGGGCAAGGTGCAGCAGCAGTTCTTCCCGGATTCCAGCCGGCCTGAGATTCTGGTGGACATCTGGTTCCCTGAAGGCACGTCGTTCGCAGGCAACGAGGCCGTCACCAAACGCGTGGAGCAGCGCCTGTTGTCCGAGCCAGGCGTGAATACGGTGAGCACCTGGGTAGGCTCTGGCGTGCCGCGTTTTTATCTGCCGCTCGATCAGGTGTTCCCGCAGAGCAACGTGTCGCAGTTCATCGTTGTGCCCCAAGACCTGAAGGTGCGCGAATCGCTGCGTGTGAAGCTGCCTGCGCTGCTGGCGCAGGAGTTCCCGGAAGTGCGCGGGCGCGTCAAACTGCTGCCCAACGGGCCGCCCGTGCCTTATCCCGTTCAGTTCCGCGTGGTAGGCCCTGATCCGCTGGTGCTGCGCGAGCGTGCGGACGAGGTCAAGGCCCAGCTGCGCCAGAACCCCAACATGCGCGGGGTGAACGACAACTGGAACGAGTCCGTGAAGGTGCTGCGCCTGGAAGTCGACCAGGCCAAGGCACGCGCCCTGGGCGTGACCAGCCAGTCCATCGCACAGGCGTCCAAGACCATTCTGTCGGGCACGCAGGTCGGCCAGTACCGCGAGGGCGACAAGCTCATCGACATCCTGCTGCGCCAGCCGCTGGATGAGCGCAACGCCATCACCGACATTGCCAACGCCTATCTGCCCACGGCCTCGGGCAAGTCGATCCCGCTCACGCAGATCGCCAAGCCTGTGTTCACCTGGGAGCCCGGCGTGATGTGGCGCGAAAATCGCGACTACGCCATCACCGTGCAGGGCGACGTGACCGAGGGCCTGCAGGGCGCCACGGTGACGGCGGCGCTGCTGCCATCCCTCAAGGAGATTGAGGCCAAGTGGCGGTCGGCGGGCCAGACGGGCTACCGCATCGAGGTGGCGGGCGCCGTGGAGGAAAGCTCCAAGGGCTCGGCGTCCATCGCGGCGGGTCTTCCCATCATGCTGTTCATCACCTTCACGCTGCTCATGCTGCAACTGCACAGCTTCAGCCGTGCCATGCTGGTGTTCCTGACCGGGCCGCTGGGGCTGGCGGGTGTGGCGGCAGCGTTGTTGCTGCTCAATCGTCCCTTTGGTTTTGTGGCGCTGCTGGGGGTGATCGCGCTCATGGGCATGATCCAGCGCAATTCGGTGATCCTGATCGATCAGATCGAGCAGGACCGCGCCCGGGGCGTGCCCGCCTGGGATGCCATTGTGGAATCGGCCGTGCGCCGTTTGCGCCCCATCGTGCTTACCGCCGCTGCCGCCGTGCTGGCCATGATCCCGCTGTCGCGCAGCGTGTTCTGGGGGCCGATGGCTGTGGCCATCATGGGCGGGCTGGTGGTGGCCACGGTGCTCACGCTGCTGGCACTGCCTGCAATGTATGCGGCCTGGTTCCGTGTCAAACGACCTGCGCCAGAGGTTCCTGGTGCTGCTTGACCGACAGGGCGTCCGCATCAGGTAAAATAGAAGGTTGACCGATTTCACACAGGCGGCAGCTGAGGTTGCCGCCTGTTTGTTTGTAGAACCGCGCGGGTGGCGAAATTGGTAGACGCACCAGGTTTAGGTCCTGACGCCAGCAATGGTGTGGGGGTTCGAGTCCCCCCCCGCGCACCACCCATGTGAGACTTTGCGGAACACGGCGCTGCTGCGCTGCAGCCAGCACGATCCACATTCATAAGAGGAATAGCCATGGCCGTTACTGTTGAAACCCTTGAGAAGCTCGAGCGCAAGATCACGCTGAGCGTGCCCGTCACCCTGATCCAGTCCGAAGTGGACACGCGCCTCAAGCGCCTGGCCCGCACGGTCAAGATGGACGGTTTCCGTCCCGGCAAGGTGCCCATGAACGTGGTGGCCCAGCGTTATGGCTACTCGGTGCAGTACGAAGTGCTGAACGACAAGGTGGGTGAGGCCTTTGCTGTGGCTGCGAATGAAGCCAACCTGCGTGTTGCCGGCCAGCCCCGCATCACTGAAAAGGAAGGCGCTCCCGAAGGTCAGGTGACTTTTGATGCCATCTTCGAAGTGTTCCCCGAAGTCAAGATCGCTGACCTGTCGGACGCCGAAGTTGAAAAACTGTCGTCCGAAGTGACCGACAGCGCCATCGACAAGACCATCGACATCCTGCGCAAGCAGCGCCGCAGCTTCGCCCAGCGCGCCATTGACGCCGCTGCGCAAGACGGTGACCGCGTGACCGTGGACTTCGAAGGCAAGATCGACGGCGAACCCTTTGACGGCGGCAAGGCCGAAGACTTCCAGTTCCTGGTCGGCGAAGGCCAGATGCTCAAGGAGTTCGAAGACGCGGTGCGTGGCATGAAGTCCGGCGAAAGCAAGACTTTCCCCTTGGCGTTCCCTGCCGAATACCACGGCAAGGACGTCGCTGGCAAAACCGCCGACTTCCTGGTGACCATCAAGAAGATCGAAGCGGCCCACCTGCCCGAAGTGAATGATGCTCTGGCCAAGTCGCTGGGCATTGCCGACGGTTCCGTGGATGGCCTGCGCGCCGACATCAAGAAGAACCTGGAGCGCGAAGTCAAGTTCCGCTTGCTGGCCCGCAACAAGGCTGCCGTGATGGACGCCCTGGTGTCCAAGGCCGAGTTGGACCTGCCCAATTCCAGCATCCAGGCTGAAATCGCCCGCCTGATGGAAGGTGCCCGCGCTGAACTCAAGCAACGCGGCATCAAGGACGCCGACAAGGCCGAGATCCCTGAAGACGTGTTCCGTCCCCAGGCAGAGCGCCGTGTGCGCCTGGGCCTGGTGCTGGCCGAGCTGGTGCGCGCCAATGAGCTGCAGGCCAAGCCCGAGCAGCTCAAGGCCCACATCGACGAGCTGGCCGCCAGCTACGAGAAGCCCGAAGACGTGGTGCGTTGGTACTTCGGCGACCGCCAGCGCCTGGCCGAAGTCGAAGCCGTTGTCATCGAAAACAACGTGACCGAATTCGTGCTGTCCAAGGCCAAGGTGGTCGAAAAGGCTATTTCCTTCGACGACCTGATGGCGCAGCAGGGCTGATAGGCCCTCGGGCCGGGTGGTCTGCCTCGTGCAACTATCCGGTTCTGGTTGTCAAGACACACCAGGGGCTTGTGCTTTCGTGCACAAGCCCCAATTCATTTCTGGGTACAGTACCTGCTTGACTGGAGAAATACATGAGCGCATTGGAAACACAAGGCCTGGGCATGGTCCCCATGGTCATCGAGCAGTCGGGCCGTGGCGAACGGTCCTATGACATCTACTCGCGCCTGCTCAAGGAGCGCGTGATTTTTCTGGTGGGCCCGGTCAATGACCAGACCGCCAACCTGGTGGTGGCACAGTTGCTGTTCCTGGAAAGTGAAAACCCGGACAAGGACATCTCGTTCTACATCAACTCGCCCGGTGGTTCGGTGAGCGCCGGTATGGCGATTTTTGACACCATGAACTTCATCAAGCCCGATGTCTCGACCCTGTGCACGGGCATGGCGGCCAGCATGGGTGCGTTCCTGCTGGCGGCGGGCGCCAAGGGCAAGCGTTTTGCGCTGCCCAACTCCAAGGTCATGATCCATCAGCCATTGGGCGGCATGCAGGGCCAAGCCACCGAGATCGAGATCCACGCCCGCGAGATCCTCAAGACCCGCGAGCAGCTCAACAAGATCCTTGCTGAGCGCACTGGACAGCCGCTGGAGAAGATCCAGCGCGACACTGAGCGTGACTATTTCCTCTCGGCCGACGAGGCCAAGGACTATGGTTTGGTCGATCAAGTGATCAGCCAACGCGCCTGATCGCCCGAGGGCGACGAAGCGGCGTTTTCCCGAGGGGAAGACGCCGTTTTTTATTTGGTTATCATCCCGACAACTTTCCGAAACAAGCAAGGCATTGCCCCCATGGCCGAGAAAAAAGGCTCTTCCAGCGAAAAAACCCTTTACTGCTCTTTTTGCGGCAAAAGCCAGCATGAAGTGAAGAAGCTGATCGCCGGTCCGTCGGTCTTTATCTGCGACGAGTGCATTGACCTGTGCAACGAGATCATCCGCGACGAACTGCCTGCTGGGGACTTGGCCCGCGAAGGCCGCAGTGACCTGCCCACGCCGGTCGAGATCAAGGCCAATCTGGACAACTATGTGATTGGCCAGGATGTTGCCAAGCGCACGCTGGCCGTGGCGGTGTACAACCACTACAAGCGCCTGCGCCACAAGGACAAGGCCCACAAGGACGATGTGGAGCTGTCCAAGAGCAACATCCTGCTGATCGGCCCTACGGGCTCGGGCAAGACCTTGCTGGCGCAGACCCTGGCACGCATGCTGGATGTTCCCTTTGTGATGGCCGACGCCACCACGCTGACCGAAGCCGGCTATGTGGGCGAGGATGTGGAAAACATCGTCCAGAAGCTGCTGCAAAGTTGCAACTACGAAGTCGAGCGCGCCCAGCGCGGTATTGTCTATATCGATGAAATCGACAAGATTTCGCGCAAATCTGACAACCCCAGCATCACGCGCGATGTGTCGGGCGAGGGCGTGCAGCAGGCGCTGCTCAAGCTCATCGAGGGCACCATGGCCAGCGTGCCGCCGCAGGGCGGGCGCAAGCACCCGAACCAGGACTTCCTGCAGATCGACACAACCAACATCCTGTTCATCTGCGGTGGCGCGTTTGCAGGGCTGGAAAAGGTCATCGAGAACCGGACCGAGGCCTCTGGCATCGGCTTTGGCGCATCGGTCAAAAGCAAGAAGCAGCGCTCGCTGACCGAAGTGTTCACAGAGATCGAGCCCGAAGACCTGATCAAGTTCGGGCTGATTCCTGAACTGGTGGGCCGTATGCCAGTGGTGACTGCCTTGGCTGAACTGAGTGAAGATGCGTTGGTGCAGATCCTGACCGAGCCGAAGAACGCGCTGGTCAAGCAGTACAGCAAGCTCCTGGCCATGGAAGGCGTGGACTTGGAAATTCGCCCCGCTGCCCTGAAAGCCATTGCCCGCAAGGCGCTGGCCCGCAAGACGGGTGCGCGAGGTCTGCGTTCCATTCTGGAGCAATCGCTGATCGGCACGATGTTCGATCTGCCCAACACCAGCAACGTCGAAAAGGTGGTGGTGGACGAATCCACCATCGAAGAAAACAAGCCGCCGCTGCTCGTGTACCGCGAAGCGGCAAAGAAGGCCTGAGAAGACCGGAGCGGGCGCCATGTTGTCGCCCTTTGAACCATCAACCCTTGCGCCAGTACGGCTGCGTGCAAGGGTTGAAAATCCCCACATGTGGACCCACTTCCACAGAGCACTTTGAGGATTTCCATGTCCGGACATACCCCCCTGCCAGCCACCCCTATTGACCTGCCGCTGTTGCCTTTGCGCGATGTGGTGGTGTTCCCTCACATGGTGATCCCGCTTTTCGTGGGCCGCCCCAAGAGCATCAAAGCCCTTGAGATGGCCATGGAGGCTGATCGCCGCATCATGTTGGTGGCCCAAAAAGCTGCCGCCAAGGATGAGCCCTCGGTGGCTGACATGTTCGATGTGGGCTGTGTCTCCACCATCTTGCAGATGCTCAAGCTGCCCGACGGCACCGTGAAGGTGCTGGTGGAAGGCCAGCAGCGTGCTCTGGTGGCTTCCATTGAAGATGCCGAAACGCATTTCATGGCCACCGTGACACCGGTGGAGGTAACCCCCGACGCCAATAAGCCCAGCGAAATCGAGGCCCTGCGTCGCGCAGTGATGCAGCAGTTTGACCAGTACGTCAAACTCAACAAGAAGATCCCGCCCGAGATCCTGACTTCCATCTCCAGCATTGACGATCCAGGTCGATTGGCAGACACCATTGCTG
>NZ_JBGFFF010000103.1:0-16764 GCF_056175785.1 Acidovorax sp. LjRoot204 | reverse complement strand
GCCCACCACCGCTTCGCGCACATGGGGTGTGCCGACCTTGGACAGCTCGAACACCAGCGCCGAGGCCATGTGGGCCTGCTCCAGCGGGCTCTGGCTGCGGTAGAACATGCGCGCCTGGCTGTAGTGGTCGGCAAAACTCTCGGCCCGCACGCGGCCCTTCACGCCATCGTCGGCCTGCGCGAAGTGGCGAAAGCCTTGCGCGAGCGAGGCGCGGGGCGTGTCAGGCTGCAGGCTGCTGGGTTCGTAGTTSACSCGKCCCYTSGGCACCTGCATCTGCATGTGGCCGTCGCGCTGCAKGTTGKSGAASGGRCACTTSGGSGCATTSAYSGGGATCTGSKSRAAGTTGGGCCCGCCCAGGCGSGASAGYTGCGTGTCSAGGTACGAGAACAGRCGGCCCTGCAGCAGSGGRTCRTTGCTGAAGTCGATGCCGGGCGGCACGTTGGCGGGGCAGAACGCCACCTGCTCGGTCTCGGCGAAAAAGTTGTCGGACCAGCGGTTGAGCACCATGCGGCCAATGGGCTGCAGGGGTACCAGTTCTTCGGGGATGAGTTTGGTGGGGTCGAGATGGTCAAACGGAAAGCGTTCGGCATCCTGCTCAGTGAACAGCTGCACGGACAGCTCCCACTCGGGAAAGTCGCCCGCCTCGATGGCTTCGAACAGGTCGCGCCGGTGGTAGTCGTTGTCGGCCGATTGCAGCTTGACGGCCTCGTCCCACACGGTGGACTGGATGCCCAGCTTGGGCCGCCAGTGGAACTTCACAAACGTGCTCTCGCCCGCCGCGTTCAGCAGGCGGAAGCTGTGCACGCCAAAACCTTCCATCATGCGCAGGCTGCGGGGAATGGTGCGGTCGCTCATGGCCCACATCACCATGTGCAGGGTTTCGGGCATCAGCGAGACAAAGTCCCAGAAGGTGTCGTGCGCGCTGGCCGCCTGCGGAAAGCCCCGGTCGGGCTCCATCTTCACGGCGTGCACCAGGTCCGGGAACTTCATCGCGTCCTGGATGAAGAACACGGGGATGTTGTTGCCCACCAGGTCCCAGTTGCCTTCTGGCGTGTAGAACTTGACGGCAAAGCCGCGCACATCGCGCGGCGTGTCCACCGAGCCTGCGCCCCCGGCCACGGTCGAAAAGCGGGTGAATACAGGGGTCTGTACACCGATGTCGGTCAGCACCTTGGCGGTGGTGTACTTCTTGAGCGAGTGCGTGAGTTCAAAGAAACCATGGGCTGCCGTGCCCCGTGCATGCACGATGCGCTCGGGAATGCGTTCATGGTCAAAGTGCGTGATCTTCTCGCGCAGGATGAAGTCTTCGAGCAGCGTGGGGCCGCGCGGCGCAGTGCGCAGCGAGTTCTGGTTGTCGGCAACCGGAATACCCTGCTGCGTGGTCAGCACCGGGTGTTTGCCGCCCGCCTGTTGCTGCAGCTCGCCCGCGTTGCCGCGAAAGTTATCGGACTGGGTGGAAGAAGGCAGGGCAGACGGCGATTTGTGGGCCGCGCTGCGCGAGGTAGGGGGTCGTGCCATGGGCGCTCCTGGGTGGTGCGTGGGGTAAAACGAAGCCACCATCTTTGGGCGCTGAGCGTTCCCAGCGGGTAGGACATGGCCCCATCGGCGCGTCGTCGGGCGCGCGCGATGACGGCTTGCCCGGCCGATACGTAAGTGCTTGCAACACACACCCGGGCGACATGGCACTTTGTTACGCTTGCTGGTTCCTTCGGAGGGGATAGCGTGAACGCAAAAAAATGGATGTTGGCCGCCAGCCTGTCTCTGGTGGCCTGGGGGGCCCAGGCCCTGCAGATCACCAGCTTCTCGCCCCAGGGCGAGGTGGCGCGCGTGCGCCAGGTGGTGGCCAAGTTCGACGCTGCTGCGGTCAATTTTGGGGACCCCAAGGCGGCCGCGCCGCTGAGCCTGAGCTGCAGCGACGCCAGTGTGACCAAGGGCACGGGCCGCTGGACTGGCGAGCGCGAGTGGGTGTTTGACTTCGAGCGCGACCTGCCGCCAGGCATGCGTTGCACCGCCAGCGTCAAGCCGGGCTTCAAATCGCCCGCTGGCGCAGAACTGACGGGCGCCAAGAGCTATCAGTTCAATAGCGGCGGGCCATTTGTGCAGAACCTCCGCCCCAGCACCTACGAGCAGATCGACGAAGAGCAGTTCTTTGTGCTGTTCCTCAATGGTCCTGCCACCACGGCCAGCGTGCAGAGCAACGTTTGGTGCACGGCCGAGGGCGTGGGCGAGCGCATCCCCGTGCGTTTGATCGAGGGGGCGCAGCGCGCCGAAATCCTCAAGGGCCTGGGCCTGGAGAAAGACGCAGCACGCGAGCCCCTGTCCTTTGCCACGCTGGCCTGCAACCGCCGGTTCACCTCGGGCTCGCGCATGCAGATCGTGTTCGGCAAGGGGGTGGCCACCCCCAGCGGAGTCGCCAACACGGTGGAAAAACGCTTTGACTTCAAGGTGCGTGAGCCGTTTTCGGCCGAGTTCAGCTGCGAGCGCGAAAACGCCCAGGCAGCCTGCCTGCCGATCCGGCCGATGATGCTGTCGTTCAACGCGCCCGTGCCGCGCAAGCTGGCGGCTGCCATTCGCCTCAAGTCCGCCAAGGAAACCCTCAAGCCCCAGATCGATGGCGGCGCAGAAGGTGCCCAGGCCGATGCCCTGGTCAACAGCCTGCAGTTCAACGCGCCGCTGGCCGAGAACACCGCTTTCACCATCGAGCTGCCCAAGGACTTCAAGGACGCCTCGGGCCGCGCGCTGCGCAATGCGGACAACTTCCCGCTCAAGGTGTCCACTGGCGGCATGCCGCCGCTGGCCAAGTTTGCAGCGGCGCCTTTTGGCATCGTGGAGCGTTTTGCCGAAGGCCCTGCGTCGGACAACCCGCCTGCGCTGCTGCCCGTGACGCTGCGCAACGTGGAGGCTGCCCTGCGCGTGCAGGGCCTGCAAGCGGGTGTTGCGACAGCCACCGCACCGGCGGGCAAGGTGAGCACGCTCAAGCCTCGCACCGACGCGGACATCATTGCCTGGTTTCGCAAGGTGCAGCGCTATGACAGTTACGTGATCAACCGCAAGCAGGCGCGCCAGGATGTGACTGGCCCCCTGCCCAAGGTGCTGGATGACGACAAGGAATACGTTCAGTCGCGCATGCTGTCGCTGCTGGCAGGCAAGGGCGGCGTCAAGACGCTGGACCTGCCCAAGCCATCGAGCAACGACCCGCGCCCGTTCGAGGTGGTGGGCATTCCGCTCACACCCGGCTTCCATGTGGTGGAGATCGCGTCGCAAAAGCTCGGCGCCTCGCTGCTGGACGACCGCCATGGCGAAGGCCGCACGATGTACGTGCGCACCTCGGCGCTGGTGACCAACCTGGGCGTGCACTTCAAGCTGGGCCGCGAAAACGCCATGGCCTGGGTCACCACGCTGGACAAGGGCCAGCCCGTGCAGGGCGCCACGGTGCGCGTGTCGGACTGCCGAGGCAACGAACTGGCGCAGGCCGTGACCGACGCACAGGGTATTGCCCGTGTGGAGGGCCTCTCGTCCGAACCGCCCGGCTGCAATTCCAATTCTGAGGACGAGGTGGGCCAGTCGTACTTTGTGAGCGCGCGCCACAAGGGGGTGGATGGCGTGGAGGACATGGCCTTCACCTGGAGCGACTGGCAGCGGGGCATCGAGCCCTGGCGCTTCAATGTGCCCACCAGCCGGGCACCATCGCCGGACGAGCGCGTCCACACCATCTTTGATCGCACGCTGTTCCGCGCGGGCGAAACCGTGTCGATGAAGCACCTGCTGCGCGCCGAAACGCGCCAGGGTTTTGCCCTGTCGGCATCGCGTCCCGATACCCTCGTCATCACCCACTTGGGCAGCGGCCAGCAGTTCACCCAACCCCTGGTGTGGCGCGGCACGGCCACCGGGGGGCTCAGTGCGCAAAGCACCTTTGCGATTCCGCCCGCTGCCAAGCTGGGCGTGTACCAGGTTGAGCTGGGGGGCAACGGCACGGTGAATGGCAGCCTGGCGTCGGGCTCGTTCCGCGTGGAGGAGTTCCGCCTGCCCGTGCTGGAAGGCCGCATTGCCCCGGTCGAGAAAAAGGCGCTGGTGCGCGTGCGTTCGGTGCCCACCGACGTGCAGATCAACTACGTGGCCGGTGGCGGCGCGGCCAACCTGCCGGTGCGCGTGTCGGCCCTGGTGCGCGGCAAGTCCCTGGAGTTCAGCGACTACGACACCTTCCGCTTCAGCCCGCCCCGCAAGCGCGAGCAGAGCAATGCCAACAGCGACGACGAAGAAGCCACCGCCAGCCAGGACGCGCGCGTGATTGCCGACAAGCTGCCGCTCACCCTTGACAAGAACGGTGCGGGCAAGGTCACCATCGACAATGTGCCCCAGGCGCGCCAGCCGCAGGAACTGCTGCTGGARGCCACCTATGCCGACCCSAAYGGCGAGGTGCAGACCMTSCGCAGCACGCAGACGCTGTGGCCCGCCKSKGTGRTCGCYGGCATCAAGACCGAAGGCTGGGTGTCTGCGCGCCAGAAGATCCGCTTCCAGGCGCTGGCGCTGCAGCACAACGGCAAGCCGGCGGCCGACGCCGCGCTGCAGGTGCAGGCCGTGGCGCGCATCACCACCACCACSCGCAAGCGCATGGTGGGTGGCTTCTACAGCTACGACAACCAGACCGAAACCAAGGACTTGGGCACGCTGTGCACCGGCAAGAGCGACGCGCGCGGCCTGCTGCTGTGTGAGGCCAAGCTCGACGAGGCGGGCGAGGTGGAGCTGGTGGCCACGGCCACGGACAAGGACGGCAACACCAGCGTGGCCGCTTCGTCGGTATGGGTCACGCGCCAGGGCGAGCTGTGGTTTGGTGGCGAAGACCATGACCGCATCGATCTGCTGGCCGAGAAGAAGAGCTACCAGCCCGGCGAGACCGCCAAGTTCCAGGTGCGCATGCCGTTCCGCTTTGCCACGGCCCTGGTGGCCGTGGAGCGCGAGGGCATCATCGACACGCAGGTGGTGCAGCTCRACGGCMAGGACCCSACMGTGAGCCTGMAGGTSMRGCCCGASTGGGGSCCSAAYGYCTACGTGAGCGTGCTSGCSYTGCGCGGCCGSCTGCGCGAGGTGCCGTGGTACAGCTTCTTCACCTGGGGYTTCAAGGCRCCGCGCGAGTGGTGGACYKCSTTCTGGTACGAAGGCAAGGAATACSWSGCGCCCACCGCRCTGGTSGAYCTSWSCAAGCCCGCCTACCGCCTSGGCRTGGCCGAAATCCGCGTGGGCACGCAGGCCCACCAGATCGATGTGAAGGTGCAGGCTGACAAGGAGAGCTACGCCGTGCGCGGCAAGGCCCAGGTCACCATCACCGCCACGCTGCCGGGCGGCAAGCCCGCCGCCAACGCCGAAGTGGCSCTGGCCGCSGTSGACCAGGCGCTGCTGGAGCTGATGCCCAACAACAGCTGGAACCTGCTCGAMGCGATGCTGCAGCGCCGCAGCTGGGGCGTGGAGACATCGACGGCGCAGATGGAAATCATCGGCCGGCGCCACTACGGCAAGAAGGCCGTGCCCGCAGGCGGTGGTGGGGGCAAGTCACCCACGCGCGAGTTGCTGGACACCCTGCTGCTGTGGGAGCCCGCACTCAAGCTCGACGCCAACGGCCAGGCCAAGGTCACCGTGCCGCTCAACGATGCGCTGACCACCTTCAAGATCGTGGCGGTGGCCGATGCGTCCACCGGGCTGTTTGGCACCGGCAGCACCAGCATCCGCGCCACGCAGGACCTGCAGATCATCAGCGGCCTGCCGCCGCTGGTGCGCGAGGACGACCAGTTCCGCGCGCAGATCACGCTGCGCAACACCACCAAGGCCGCCATGAAGGTGGAGGTGGCACCACGCGCCACGTTGCTGGACTTGAAGCCGCAGACCATCGACATCCCGGCGGGAGAGGCGCGTGAGGTGGCCTGGGACGTGACCGCCCCCGCGCAGCTGGCGCAAACGCGCGCCGAGGCCATCCTGTGGGAGATCGAAGCCAAGGACCAGGTCAGCGGCGCCCGCGACGCCCTCAAGGCCCGCCAGCGCATCGTGCAGGCGGTGCCGCTCACGGTGCAGCAGGCCACGCTGGTGCAGGTGGACGGTAGCTACACCCTCGATGTGAACCCACCCGCCGACGCATTGCCCGGCCGGGGCGGCCTCAAGATGTCGCTGCAGCCCAAGCTGGCCGAAGGCCTGCCCGGCGTGCGCGACTGGTGGGCGCGCTACCCGTTTGCCTGCCTGGAGCAAAAGACCAGCAAGGCCGTGGGCCTGCGCGATGGCGCGCTGTGGCAGACCGTGGTGGCGCAGTTGCCCACCTACCTCGACAGCGATGGCCTGGCCAATTACTTCCCGCCGCGCGATGGCGACGCCAACCGGGGCAGCGACACCCTGACGGCCTATGTGCTGGCCGCCACGCACGAGGCCGCCAGCATCAACCCCGCGTTTGCCCTGCCCGACGAAGCCCGCGCGCCCATGGAGCGTGGCCTGATCGCGTTTGTGGAAGGCCGCATCCAGCGCAACTTCTGGAGCCCGCGCAAGGACCTGGACATGCGCAAGGTGGCTGCACTCGAAGCGCTGTCGCGCTACGGCAAGGCCCAGGGCCGCATGGTGAGCAGCATCACTATCGCGCCCAACCAGTGGCCCACCCACACGGTGATCGACTGGGTGAATGTGCTCAAGCGTGTGGCCGATGTGCCCGAGCGCGACAAGCGCCTGGCCGAGGCGATGCAGATCCTGCGCGGCCGCCTGTCGTTCCAGGGCACCAAGCTCATCTTCAGCAACGAGCAGGACGACTACTGGTGGTGGCTGATGCAGAACGGCGACGTGAACACCGCCCGCCTGATGCTGGCCGTGATGGACGACCCGGCCTGGAAGGACGACATGGGCCGCCTGGCCAACGGTTTCATCAGCCGCCAGCAGGCAGGCGCCTGGCACACCACCACCGCCAACCTGTGGGGCGGCCTGGCGCTGGAAAAATTCAGCGCCAAGTTCGAGGCCACACCCGTGTCGGGCACCACCAAGGCCAGCATGGGTGGCAACACCGCCAGCGTGGACTGGAGCAAGGTTGACCGCGTGAAGGCGTCGGATGCCACCGGCGCCCCCAATCAGATCACCTGGTTTGGTGCACCCGCATCGCCCGGCAACCTCAAGAACAACGGCATGTTCCTGCCTTGGGCAAGTGCTGCGGGCAAGGCGGGCGGCAAGGAGCAGCTGGCCGTCACGCACCAGGGCCCGGGCAAGCCCTGGCTCACGCTGCAGTCGGTGGCGGCCATTGATCTCAAGGCSCCGTTCGCSGCGGGCTATGCGATCAAGAAGACCATCACSCCGGTSGAGCAGGCCAACAAGTCGCTGCCCGCCGGCCAGTACACRCGGGGCGACGTGCTGCGCGTGACGCTGGAGGTCAACGCCACGGCCGATATGACCTGGGTGGCGATCACCGACCCCATCCCGGGTGGCGCCACCATCCTGGGCAGTGGCCTGGGTCGTGATTCCGAGATCGCCACGCAGGGCGAAAAGAAGAGCGGCGCAGGCTGGCCCGCGTTCGAGGAGCGCAGTTTTGAGTCCTTCCGCAGCTACTACGAGTACCTGCCCAAGGGCACCGTCAAGATGGAGTACACCGTGCGCCTGAACAACGCGGGCGACTTTGCGCTGCCACCGAGCCGCGTCGAGGCCATGTATGCGCCCGAGATGTTTGGCGAGTCGCCCAACGCACGGGTGAAGGTGCAGGTGGCCAAATAAGTCGCCACACCCCAACGCCACTTCGTCATAACGTCGCCATGCACAGCCTTGCCCATCGCCCACCCCAGGCCTGCATGCCATGAGCCTCAGCGTCTTTCTGGAGCTGCGGTTCTGGCTGCTGGTGGGGTTCTCGCTGGTGCTGCCGGTGGGCATTTATGCGCTGCTGCTGGTCACGCGGTCGATCTCGCGCTGGGCGGTGCTGGGGTTTGGGGTGGCCCTGGTGCTGATCGCGGGGGTGGATGTGTACCTGCTGCAGTCCATGGCAGCACAGGCCAAGAGCACGCCGTCGCTGGCCGATGATGCGTGGTTCAGTTCCGAGCTGACGATTGCGCTGTACCTGCTGCCGGTGGTGTTCGGCGGTATCGGCGTCAACCTGATCTCGCATGTGCTGCTGCGCCACCTGACCGAGGCCGAGGGGCGGTTTGACCGGGAGCACTCCGATCGTTGAGTCGTGAGGCGCTTACGATGTTCAGATCCCTTCGTTTTCAGAAAGTCAACCCACCATGATCCTGGGTCTCGCTGCCAACCGCTTGCACCACCACACCGAAGATGCGGCGCTCTTTGCCTGGCTGCGCGCCTGCGAGGCGGGCATCCGGGAACTGCAGCTGGGGCTGCACGCCGTGGGCCGCACGCACGATGCCATCGTCGCTGCGGGCATGCTGCAGGGGTACCGGCCGCTGGTGCGCTATCCCTACGGGCGCGACGGTGGACTGATGAAAGTGGTGGCAGAGGTGGTGGGCATGGGGGAAGGGCGCACGCTCGATGGCGCGATCTACCTCACCGACCCCGTGGACCCTTCTTCCATCTTCCCCGAGGCGCTGGCCCTCAAGCGGCAGTGTGTGATCCACGGCAAGCCGTTTCTCTCCACCGTGGCCAGCGCGCGCGACTGGATCGAGATGGAGCGCATCCACGCCGGGTTGCCGCCCGATCCGCAGGCCGACCGGTTTCATGACCATGGCCCCCAGACGCTGGCCCTGATTGCGCACGACGCGTGCAAGCAGGCCATGCTCGACTTTGCGGATCGCAACTTTGATGTGCTGTCGCAGTTTCGCCATCGGGTGGCCACCGGCACCACGGGCCAGCGACTGAACGCCCTGGCGTGGAGCAAGGGCTGGCCCGAAGGGCAGCCCTGGGTGCAGCGTTTTAACAGCGGGCCGCTGGGTGGCGATGCGCAGATTGCCGACCTGGTGCTGGAGCGTCGTTGCCACCGCGCCGTTTTTTTTGAGGACCCGCATGTGGCGCGCCAGCACGAGGCCGACATCCAGCTGCTGGAGCGCGCTGTGACCACCGCCACGCACGACGCGGTGTGTGTCACCGTGCCGGGCGTGGCGCAGCGCTGGTGCGACGCCGTGCGCCTGCGCGCAGCGCGCTGATAGTGCTTTCATTTCTGTGTGTTTGTGTTCCTTCCTTTCGCTTCCTTCCCCACCTTGCGCATGCGCACGCAGGCCACCACTCTGGTGCTGGCGGCCTGCGCCTCGGGCGCCTGGKCCATTCCCACGTTTGACGAGGTGCGCGCGGACTTCAAGCCCTCGGACACCCTGATCCTCTCGCGCGAAGGCGAGGTGCTGCAGCGCTTGCGCACCGAYGCCASCGTGCGGCGYGGCCAGTGGGTGSCRCTGGCCGATGTKTCGCCCGCGYTGCGCCAGGCGCTGGTGCTGAGCGAGGACAAGCGCTTTTTTGAACACAGCGGCGTGGACTGGCGTGCGGCCTCGGCCGCCGCCTGGGGCAACCTGTGGAACCAGCGCACACGCGGGGCCAGCACCATCACCATGCAGCTCGCGGGCCTGCTGGACGGGGACTGGCGCCAGGGCCCCGGGGGGCGCAYGGTGGTGCAGAAGGTCGGCCAGACCGTGGCCGCCCAGGTATTGGACCGGCGCTGGCGCAAGGACCAGATCCTGGAGGCGTACCTCAACCTGGTGCCGTTTCGCAGCGAGCTGGTGGGCATCGATGCCCTGAGCCGCACTCTGTTTGACAAGGCGGCCCACGGCCTGGACGACCGCGAAGCCGCGGTGGCAGCGGCCCTGGTGCGCGCACCCAACGCAAGGCCTGCGCTGGTGGCACAGCGTGCCTGCGGCGTGCTGCGCGACATGCAGCAACGCCCCTCCACCCCCGCCTCGCCCGCTGCACCGGCGGTGCGCGTGGACTGCGATGCGCTGGATCTGTTCACCACGGCCGCATTACAACGCCGCGCTTTTGATGCCAGCGAGGGTGTGGCGCCGCACTTTGCACGCTACCTTCTGCGCCAGCGGGACAAGGACAGCGCTGTGCCCGAGCRGGTGGCCACCACCCTGCGCGCGCCGTTGCAGCGTTTTGCGATGCAGAGCCTGCAGCAGCACCTGCGCGAGTTGCGCGGGCGCCATGTGGAAGACGGCGCGGTACTGGTGCTGGACAACGCCACGGGCGCGGTGCTGGCCTGGGTGGGGTCATCCGGCCAGCTCAGCCAGGCCAGCGAGGTCGATGGGGTGCTGGCGCTGCGCCAGCCGGGCTCCACGCTCAAGCCGTTSTTGTACGCSCAGGCSATTGCMGAGCGGCGGCTCACGGCGGCCTCGCTGGTSGASGACTCGCCSGCGCAGATCASCACGGCGRGCGGGCTCTACATTCCGCARAACTACGACCGCCAGTTCAAGGGSYSGGTGTCGGYGCGCACSGCRCTGGCSGCSTCGCTCAACGTGCCSGCCGTGCGCACGCTGGTCATGGTCACGCCCGATGCGTTCCACCGGCAGCTCGGGGCCATGGGATTGCCGCTGCGTGAAAGTGGCGACTACTTTGGCTACAGCCTGGCACTGGGCAGCCCCGAGGTACCGCTGCTGCACCTGACCAATGCCTATCGCACGCTCGCCAACGGCGGGCGGGCGAGTCCTGTTGCAGTCACGCTCGCCAATGGCGGGCGGGTGAGCGCCGCGGCCCCGGCCATCGACCCACGCGCTGCCTACATCGTGGGTGACATCCTGTCCGACGGCAATGCACGCGCCCGCACCTTCGGCACCGACAGCGTGTTGGCCACCCGTTTCTGGACSGCSGTGAAAACSGGCACCAGCAAGGACATGCGCGACAACTGGGCSGTGGGCTGGTCSSAGCGCTACACGGTGGGTGTGTGGGTAGGCAATGCCAGTGGCGCGGCCATGCACGAGGTCAGCGGCACCAGTGGTGCGGCGCCCATCTGGGCAGCGGTGATGGGCTTTCTGCACGCCCGCGAGCCCAGCCGGGCCCCCAAGGCCCCTGGGGGTCTGGTCAGGGCGGCTGTGCGGTTTGGTCCGGGCCAGCCGCCCTCTGCAGGCGTGCTCCAGCCGCTGGAGGCTGCGCGCGACGAATGGTTTGTGCCTGGCACACAGCAGTCTTTGTTTGCTATTGATTCAATAGCTTCCGAGCCATATTCCACTAGCGCATCTGGCCAAAAAGTCTCCAAAAACGCTGCCTCGACCCCTATGGCGCTTCCTGCCGGTGCCTCTGCCCGCATCACCGCCCCGGCGTCCGGCACGGTGATCGCGCTGGACCCGGACATCCCGCCGATGCGCCAGCGCCTGCAGTTCACCGCCACCGGCGATGCCGTGCAGTGGCGGCTGGACGGCAAAACCCTGGGCCGGGGGCCTCGGGTGGCCTGGATGCCGTGGCCTGGGCGGCATGTCGTGCAGATCACCGATGCCCAGGGCAAGGTGCTGGACGAAGTCCGGCTGGAGGTGCGTGGTGCCGGTGTGGTGGCGGCGCCCCCCCGGGCAGGTGCGCATTGACGCTGACAAATCCGAGGAATACGGTGTGAATTCGGGCCAAGTCCCGGTTCAGGCGACTGTTTAAAATAGTTACAAACTATCTCTATGCCCTCGCTTCGCCAGTTTTTCTCTCACCGCCTGATCTGGCTGGCTTTGCTGGTGGCTTTGGGTATCGGGGCATTGTTCGCCCGCACCATCTGGACCATTCGCAACGACGAGTGGAGCTACGCGGTGCAAACCAACGCCAACCTGGCCCGCACCCTGGAGCAGGGCCTGGCCTGGTCGCTGGACTCGTTCGATAAATCCCTGGAGGGCGTGGCCCGCGAGGTGTCGCGCCCGGAGGTGTGGGCGTTGCCCCCCGACCTGCGCTCGCGGGTGGTGTTTGACAACTCGCTGCGCGCGCGCGGCGCGGGTGATGTGCTGGTGCTGGACGCGCAAGGCAATGTCATCCTGGACTCGGGCTCCAATGCCCCCCGCCGGGTCAACTTTGCCGACCGCGACTACTTTCTGGCTTTCCGCGATCGGGGCGAACAGGGGCTGTTCTTCGGCAAGCCTGTGCCTTCGCGGGTGACGGGCCTGAACATCCTGCCCATCTCGCGGGGCTACTACAACGCAGACGGCAGCTTTGCCGGGGTAGTGGTCGGCGCCATCCGCCTGAGCTACTTCAACGAACTGTTCGGCTCGCTGGACCTGGGCCCGAACAGCGGTATCAACATGTTCCGTCAGGACGGGGTGGTGATCTCCCGCTTCCCGTACGGTGATTCGGATGTGGGCAAAACGATTGCCGGCTCCCCCAACCTGCTGCGCTTTCAGAAGGAGGGCACGGGTTCTTTTGTGGGCAAGGCGGCGCTCGACGGCGTGGAGCGCCTCTACTCCTTCCGGCCTGTGGGCAACTACCCGCTGATCCTGAACGTGGCGCAGTCCACAGAGACCATCCTGGCCAAGTGGAGCAGCAGTGCCTGGGTGTTGGGGGGCTTCGCCGTGCTGCTGATGCTGGGAAGCCTGGGGCTGGCCCTGATGTTTGTGCGCGAGCTCCTGCTGCGCCAGCAGGTGTCCGCGCGCCTGGCCGAGGCCGAACACGACCTGCGCACGACGCTCGACAACGTGCCCTCGATGATTGCCTACTGGGATGCCAGCATGCACAACCGCTTTGCCAACCGTGCGGCGCTGGAGGAGTTCGGCACCTACCCGGCACCGGTGCGGGACCGCCATATCAGCGAGCTGCTCAGCGAGGCCCGCTACGCGGCCAGCAAGCCCAATTACGACTTGGCGTTGGCAGGAATGCCACAGCGCTTTGAGCGGACGGACGAGGACGCACGGGGTCAGCCGCGTCACAGCATCGTCTCGTACCTGCCTGACACCGATGCGCGCGGCGTGGTCACCGGGCTCTTTGTGCAAGTGACGGACATCACCGAGCGCAAGCGCATGGAGAACGAGCTGTTCGACGAGAAAGAGCGCGTGCGCCTCACCCTGCAATCCATCGGCGATGCCGTGGTCTGCTCGGACGCCAAAGGCATGGTGACCYACCTCAACCCCGTGGCCGAGCGCCTCACGGGCTGGCAGGCGTTTGATGCGGCCGGGCATAACGCAGACGAAGTGGTCAGCCTGCGTTGCCCCGACAACGACGAGCCCTTGCCCAACACCTTGCGCACCGCGATTCAGCAAGGCGCGGCCACAGAGCCCGTGCGGGGCGTGCTGGTACGCCGCACCAGCGGCCAGCGCTTCCAGGTGGAGGAGACGGCCAGTGCCATCACCGACCGCCATGGCGCGGTGACGGGCGCGGTGGCGGTGCTGCGCGATGTGACCGAGGCCGTGGCCATGGCCGAGCGCATGTCCCACCTCGCGCAATATGACGCGCTCACCGACCTGCCCAACCGCGTGCTGCTGCAGGACCGCGCCCATCTGGCCATGGCCCAGGCGCGGCGTGACGGCAAGTCTCTGGCGGTGATGTATCTGGACCTCGATGGCTTCAAGGAAGTCAACGACCGCCTGGGCCACGATGTGGGCGATGTCCTGCTGGTGCAGTTTGCCCAGCGCCTGCAGGCAGCGGTGCGTGCGTCCGACACGGTGTGCCGGCAGGGGGGCGATGAGTTTGTGGTGCTGCTGCCGGGGCTGGATGGGGTGGAGCCCGCCTGCCTGGTGGCGCGCAAGATCCTGGCGGCCTGTGACGCAGCGTTTGATCTGGCTGGGCAGCCGGTGCGGGTGGGCGTGAGCGGCGGCATTGCGCTGTTCCCGCAGCACGGCAGCACGTTCGATGAGCTGTCGCGCCATGCTGACGGCGCCATGTATGCGGCCAAACGCGGCGGGCGCATGCGCTTCATGCTGTACCAGGGCCCGGATGCCGATCCCGAGGTGGTGTTGCCCGAGCCCTCTCAAGTGGCCGCGGCCCAGTAGTCCACCTGCTGAAGCCGGGCGTCCGGGTGGCATGGCACTGTCCGTCGCTGGAAATTTGTTGCAAGCCGTCGAAAAAATTTTGATGGCTGCCCCCCGCGCCACCGCCTACCATTCGGCGCATTCCCCATCCTGGAGAGCCTGCGTGCCCAATCTGTCCAAAATCACCTGCATCGAAGACCTGCGTGTCATTGCCGAGCGCCGCGTGCCGCGCATGTTCTATGACTACGCCGATTCGGGCTCGTACACCGAGGGCACCTACCGCGCCAACGAGAGCGACTTCCAGCGCATCAAGCTGCGCCAGCGCGTGGCCGTGAACATGGAAGGCCGCACGACCCGCACCACCATGGTGGGCCAGGACGTAGCCATGCCCGTGGCCATTGCACCCACCGGCCTCACCGGCATGCAACATGCCGACGGCGAGATCCTGGGGGCCAAGGCGGCCAAGGCGTTTGGCATCCCGTTCACCCTCTCGACCATGAGCATCTGCTCSMTCGARGACRTKGCCGARCACACSGGCCGSCAYCCGTTCTGGTTCCAGGTGTATGTGATGCGGGACCGCGACTTCATCGAACGCCTGATCGACCGCGCCAAGGCGGCCAACKKCTCGGCGCTGCAGCTCACGCTCGATCTGCAGATCCTSGGYCAGCGCCACAAGGACATCAAGAACGGCCTCTCGGCCCCGCCCAAGCCCACCATCGCCAACCTCATCAACCTGGCCACCAAGCCGCGCTGGTGCATGGGCATGCTGGGCACAAAACGCCGAAGCTTCGGCAACATCGTGGGCCAYGCCAAGGGYGTGGRCGACCTGTCGTCGCTGTCGTCGTGGACGGCCGAACAGTTCGACCCGCAGCTCAACTGGGGTGATGTGGAGTGGATCAAGAAGCGCTGGGGCGGCAAGCTGATCCTCAAAGGCATCATGGACGYSGAAGATGCGCGCCTGGCCGYCAMSAGCGGYGCCGACGCWCTSATCGTCWSCAACCACGGCGGGCGCCAGCTCGACGGCGCGCCMTCYTCCATYGCSGCACTGCCAGGCATTGCCGCAGCAGCCGGCAAGAACATCGAGGTGTGGATGGACGGCGGCATCCGCAGCGGSCAGGACGTGCTCAAGGCSCGCGCKYTSGGCGCSCRSGGCACGCTGATCGGCCGCAGCTTCTTGTATGGCCTGGGGGCCTACGGCGAGGCGGGCGTGACGCGTGCGCTGCAGATCATCCAGAAAGAGCTGGACATCACCATGGCGTTCTGTGGCCATACCAACATCAACAACGTTGATTCGTCGATCCTGCTGCCCGGTACCTTTCCCACGGCCTGAGCGGCTGAAAGCCCTTCACCGCGCGGCCGTCGTCGGCGCCGGCAGACGTTTGAGTGTGGCCAGGTAGGCCACCACGTCCTCGCGGCCCTGTGCGTCGTCGAGCTGGTAGTCCATGCCCTGGCCGGGGATCAGCGCCTCGGGGTCGGTCAGCCAGGCCTTGAGCGTGGCACGCGTCCACAGCAGCTTGCTTGCGCGCAGCGCGGGCGAGTAGTCAAAATCCTTCAGTGCGCCCGCGCGGCGCCCCACCACGCCCCGGTGCGCCGGGCCGTCGCCATGCTGGTCCGGGCTGTGGCAGCTGCTGCAATGCGCCGCGTACAGCGCAGCGCCACGCTCCACCGACTGGGCCGCAACGGGGCTGTGGGCCCCCCACACCAAGGTGGCCGCAACGGCAACCCAATGAACAGGGAACAGTGGGCGAGGCAGAGGCATGGCGGGGAGCATGGGGTGGAAAGCGCGAGCGTTGTGGGCAGAGGTGACTCTTGCAGTACGGACGATCCCGCCGCCTGGATTCATGCCCGTTGCGGTTGGGGTGCCCGATACCCCGACTACACCAATTTGCCGAGCCAGGGCCCTGTTTTTGTGCCCGGCCGCATCCAAAGTGCCCGCAGTGGCGTATTCACACACAGCAAAGCCCCGCAGGCACCTCCCACCCAACCAATCCCCGAGAATGGGCGCATGAGCACCCTCCACCCAGACAGTGAACTGATGGACCTCCTAGACCGCATCGCCGCGCAGGACGACTCCGCGCTGAAAAAGCTGTACGAGCGCACCGCGTCGCAGCTTTTTGGCCTGGCCCTGCGCATCGTCCGCAACCGCGACGCGGCGGAGGATGTGCTGCAGGAGGCGTTTTTGACCATCTGGCGCGGCGCGGGCAACTACCGCGCATCGCTGAGTCCGCCCATGGCCTGGATGGGTTTGATCGTGCGCAGCCGGGCGCTGGATGCCCTGCGCAAGCGCACCACCGACAGGTCCGATCTGATGAACGAGCTGGATGACGAGATGGCGCAGACGCTGGAGGGCGACATGCCCAACCCTATGGACGCCGCCGATGCCAGCGAGCAGGCCTTTGCGCTGCACCACTGTCTGGGAAAGCTCGATCACAAGCAGCGCGAGGTAGTGAGCCTGGCCTACCTGCGCGACCAGAGCCACGGCGAGCTGGCCGAGCAACTCAAGCTGCCGCTTGGCACCGTCAAGACCTGGATCCGCCGGGGCCTGGAACAGCTGCGCACCTGCATGGCGCGTTTTGCGTGAGGTTGCCATGAACATTACCCGACACCCCGAACTGCTCGACCGCCTGGCTGCCAGCTACGCCCTGGGCACACTGCGTGGCGGCGCCCGCCGCCGATTTGAAAGCCTGGCCCGCGAACACGCCACCGTGCGCGCTGCCGCGCTGGTCTGGCAGACCCGCTGGTCCGGCCTGACCGAGCTGCAGCCCGCCATCCACCCCGCGCCCGCCGTGTGGACGCGCATCGACAACCTGGTGCAGGCCGACCGGGCTGCGTCCGCCATGCAGGCTGCCCGTGTGCACCAGGCCGCAGAGGCCCCCAGCGGCTGGTGGCGCAACCTGCTGGTGTGGCGCGGTGCGGCGGCTGCGGGCGCCATCGCCACGCTGGCGGCTGTGGTGGTGGG
>NZ_JBGFFF010000102.1:0-17014 GCF_056175785.1 Acidovorax sp. LjRoot204 | reverse complement strand
ATCTGCAGGCGCTGCGTGGCCGACTGCAAGTTCTCGAAGGTTCCGCCCCAGCTCGTCCAATAGCCGGTAGGAATCTTGATCTGGGCCAGGCCTTTCTCAGCCTCTGCGACGAAAGAGCCCACATCGCGCCCGCGCACGTTGGTGCTCACGACGATGCGGCGCTTGCCGTTTTCTCGGCTCACCTGGTTGGGGCCAGGAGCAAGCTCGAATGTTGCTACCTCGCCCAGCGGGATGAAGTTCGTTTTGGCCTCTGTCCCATTGGCAGAACGCGGCAGCGGGATAGGAAGGCGCTTCATCCCTTCGAGATCGTTGCGCAGGGATTCAGGCAGACGAACCAGGATGTCGAATCTGCGGTCGCCCTCGAACATAGTGCCGGCCTCGCGTCCACCGATAGCGGTGGCCACGGTGTCTTGAATGTCGGCAACGTTCAGACCATAGCGAGCAGCCTTCTGGCGGTCGATGTTCACGGTGAGCATCGGAAGCCCCGTCGTCTGCTCAACCTTCACCTCAGAGGAGCCCTGAATCTTCTGCAGCATTGCGGAGACTTCTTCTGCGGACTTGTTCAGGACATCCATGTCGTCGCCGAAGATCTTCACGGCTACGTCACTGCGCACCCCGGAGATCAGCTCGTTAAAGCGCAGCTGAATGGGCTGGGAGAACTCATAGTTGTTGCCCGGGATTTTCCCGATGACTTCCTGAATCGCCGCGAGTAATTCGTCGCGGGTTTTTCGAGGTTCGGGCCATTCGGCCATTGGCTTGAGCATGATGTACCCGTCCGAAATGTTCGGCGGCATGGGGTCCGAGGCAATCTCCGCAGTACCGGTTCTGGCGAAGATGCGCTCGATCTCGGGGAATTTCTCTTTCAAGGTCCTTTCAATTTGCTGCTGCATTTGGACTGACTGGGAAAGGCTGGTGCCTGGGATGCGCAGCGCCTGGATCGCAAAGTCGCCTTCATTGAGATTGGGTACAAACTCGCTGCCCATACGCGTGGCGATCAACCCGCACAAGATCACCGCAACTGCAGCTGCGGTCAGTACGACCGCCTTGGCGGCCATGACACGGTCGAGCAGTGGACCATACAAGCGCTTGGCATGGCCCAGCAGGAAGTTTTCCTTCTCGCTGACCCGATTGCCGATGAACAGGGCCACCGCTGCGGGGATGAATGTCACCGACAGAACCATGGCGCCCAGCAGTGCCGCGACCACCGTGAATGCCATGGGGTGGAACATCTTCCCTTCAACGCCTGTCAGCGCGAAGATGGGCAGGTACACCACCATGATGATGAGCTGTCCGAACAGCAATGGACGCCTTGACTCCTGGGATGCCAAAAACACCTCATGGAAGCGCTCAGCCCGCGTCAGTGGCCGACCGTGGTGCGCTTGTGCATGGGCAAGTCTCCGTACGCAGTTCTCMACGATCACCACCGCKCCGTCGATGATGATGCCGAAGTCCARCGCKCCCAGGCTCATSAGGTTGGCGCTSACCTTGTACTGAACCATACCCGTGAAGGTAAAAAGCATCGACAAGGGGATGACCATTGCCGTGATGATGGCGGCACGGATGTTGCCCAGAAAGAGGAACAGGATCACGATCACCAGAACCGCGCCTTCCAGCAGGTTCTTCTTCACCGTACTGATGGCTTTGTCAACAAGCACGGTACGGTCGTAGACAGTCACCGCGTGYACCCCCTCTGGGAGGCTCTTGTTGACTTCCAACATCTTCTTGTCCACCGCCTGCGAGACAGTCCGGCTGTTCTCGCCGATCAGCATGAACACCGTGCCGAGGACCACTTCGCGTCCGTTGTCTGTTGCAGCACCTGTGCGCAGTTCCCGGCCAAGGCCAACTTCTGCCACGTCGCGAACGCGCACAGGAACACCGTTGGCGCTGCTGAGGATCACGTTACCGATGTCTTCCAGCGACTTCACCTGACCAGGTGCACGAATCAGATACTGCTCGCCACGCTTTTCGATATAGCCCGCGCCCACATTGCCGTTGTTGCGGTCCAGCGCAGTGACCACATCCTGCAGTGTCACGCCGAGAGAAGCCAGGCGTTCAGGGATGGGCGCGATCTGGTATTCCTTGGCAAAGCCGCCRATGGAATTGATCTCGGTCACGCCAGGAACATTTCGCAGCTGTGGCTTGATGATCCAGTCCTGAATCTCGCGCAGGTCTGTCGCGGTATAGGGCGAGCCGTCGGGCTTCTTCGCCCCGTCCTTGGTTTCGACAGTCCAGAGATAGATTTCGCCCAGGCCGGTCGAGATGGGCCCCAGCGCTGGCGTGATGCCGGCAGGCAGCTTGTCGCGCGCCTCCTGGATGCGCTCGTTGACGAGCTGGCGAGCAAAATAGATGTCGGTTCCGTCTTTAAAAATGACGGTCACCTGCGACAGACCGTACCGCGAAAGCGACCTGGTCTGCTCCAGGTTTGGCAGGCCAGCCATGACCGTCTCAATGGGGTATGTAACCCGCTGCTCAGTCTCCAAAGGCGAGTAGCCTGCGGCCTGGGTGTTGATCTGAACCTGGACGTTCGTGATGTCAGGGACCGCATCGATAGGCAGCTTTTGGTAGCTGAAGACGCCAAGCGCCGCCATGCCCAGGGCCGCTAGAAGCACCAACCATCGCTGTTCGATCGAGAATCGAATGAGTTTTTCAAACATGTATGCGCTCCGCGATCAGTGCGTGTGTTCGGCAGATCCCTTGCCGAGTTCAGACTTCACGACGAAGCTGCCGGTCGAGGCGTAGGGCATACCGGCTTTGAGACCCGAGAGGACTTCGACCCGCTTGCCATCGCTTCGGCCCAGCTTCACGGGTTGAGCGATAAAGCCTCCATCAACCTTGAKGAAGACCACCGGCTTTTCCCCGACGTTTTGGACGGCGTCGGCCGAGATGGTTACAGGCGCTGCCGTTTCTTCGGACACCACCTCAACATTGACAAACAGGCCGGGACGCCAAGCGCCCTTGGGGTTGTCAAGAACCACGCGGGCTTTTGCCGTGCGGGTTTGCTCGCCAATGAGCGCTCCTACAAAAGCGACAGTGCCTGTAGCGGAGGCGTCAAAGGCGGTGGCCTTGATCGTGACCTTTTCGCCCACACGAACCGATGGCAGATCTTTCGCAGGAACATTGATCTCAGCCCACACTTGGGAAAGGTCCGAGATGGTGAAAACCGCAGCATCTTCCTTCACGGCTTCGCCGAGACTAAGGTGCTTCTCGATGACAATGCCATCAAAGGGCGCTCGCAACTCGATACGGTTCAGTCCTGCTACCGACGAGGCGGACAGGCCCATCGCGCTCAGTTTCTGATTGGCGTTGGCTACTGCGACCTCTGCTTCGCTCAAGGCCTGCTTGGCCTGCAGGTAGTCCTGCTCGGCAGAGACCTTCTGCTCCCACAGCTTTTTTTCTCGCTCGTAGGTGGTCTTTGCCAGCGTTAAGCGCTTTTGGGCCGTCTGCAGCTCGCTGCGTTGCTCGGAAGCAGTCGGGCTCGCGATCACCGCCAAAACTTGCCCTTTCTTGACCACTTGGCCCAAGCTGGCATTGACGCTTTCCACGACTCCCGCAAGCCGGGGAACAACGTGAGACGTGCGGTCTTCGTTCAAGCGTATCTCCCCGGGAAGGAGCAACGCCGTCTTGATGTTGGCTTTCACCGCAGCGTCCAGGCTGATGGATGCAGCCTTTATCTGGGCATCGGTCAGTTCGATCTTTCCTTCTTCCTTGCTCATCACGAACATGAAAGGCTCTGTGGCAGTCTGCGCAATGATCTCGATGTCGAACGCATGGGGTTCAGCAACGATCTCTCGGCTGACAAGACTGTCTTTTTCAGCGGCAAACGTCAGTTTCTGCTTTTCATCTGTCGGGCGGGTCACAGTTGCCGTGACCGTTGCAGCATTCAGGGGCCGCGGTTTATCTTTGTCGGACAGCCAGATTCGCAGTCGAGGCTCGCCACCGTCTTCAGACAACAATGCTTCCAAGCTGAAGTCGCCTTCCTTGAACACGGTACCGCCATGTGGTCCCTTGGCTTCGCTCTTTTCATGGTGTTCACCATCGGCATGCCCCTTGTCATCGTCGTGGCCCTTTTCGCTACCCTTGCCATGGTGCTCGCCGTCGCCGTGTCCCTTGGCCTCGGTATGGCCGCCGTGCCCGTGGCCATCGTCCTCGGTGGCTGCGGCTTTGGGCTTGCCGCCACCTTGCAAGATGAAGGTTCCCGCGCCGACCCCTATTGCGAGGACTACTGCAATGGCGATCAGGTGTTTTTTACTGATGGTGGATTTGCTGGAGTTCATGGTCATGCTCAGTGTTGCGTTGCGATCAGGCCGGTAACCATGCTGGCCCCGAGCAGGCGGTCGATATCAGCCGCTGCACGGTGTGCTTCGCCAAGGGCTTTGAGGTACTGGGATTTGGCTGTGAAGTAAGTGCGTTGGGCATCGAGCACTTCCAGGAAATTGAACTTACCGTTCTCGAAACCAATGGTGGCGGCGTCATAGGCCGACTTCGCACCAGGCAGAACTTCCTGCTGCAGTGACTGAACCTCTGCGGTGATCGTGGAAAGGCGCTCTCGTGCCTGCGCCACTTCGCTGTGCAGGCGCACAGTGGCTGCTTGCAGCTCATCGCGGGCCTTGTCCTCAAGTTTCAGCGCCTCCAGGAGGTTGCCTTGGTTGCGGTCGAAGACGGGAAGAGGCACAGAGACCCCGAAAAGAAGGACGTTGCGCTGCGTCTCGTTGCTGCGCTGCATGCCGACGCTGACGGTGACATCGGGGACGCGTTTGCTTTGTTCCAGGTCGGTCAAGGCCTTGCGCCGATCCACCTCGATTCGCGCAAGTACCACGCCTGGCGAAGAAGCAATCAGGGGCTGGAGATCGACGAGGCTCGGGACCGAGGGCAGGTTCTCGGCCTTGCCCTCCAGGACGGTGTAAGGCGCATCGATCCG
Source organism: Acidovorax sp. LjRoot204 (assembly GCF_056175785.1). Lineage (NCBI taxonomy): Bacteria > Pseudomonadati > Pseudomonadota > Betaproteobacteria > Burkholderiales > Comamonadaceae > Acidovorax > Acidovorax sp. LjRoot204. Next base: position 12,096 of record NZ_JBGFFF010000102.1, on the reverse strand, counting down.
TCCCAACAGCGCGAAAAGGCGAGACAGTGCATTGCGTTGTTCGCTTGCGGCCTGGGCGAGTTCGACGCGAACGCCGGCTTCGGCAACCCGGGCCTTGGACTCTTCCACTGGGGACACTTTGCCAGCGGCTACACGCTTTGAGACGGTATCCGTTGAAGATTTGGCCAGCGCTGCGCTGTCTCTGGCTAGTACCAATCGTTCCTGCGCAGTCAGAACATCAAAGTAAGCGGCAGCGACATTGGCCCGCACGGTGGCTTGCAGCTCGGCGAGTTGGGCCTGTGCTTGCTCGCGCGTTTTTTCGGCCGCCTTGGTGCGTGCTGCACGCTTTCCGCCCAATTCCAAGGGAAGATTGAGTTGCCAGCTTTGCGTACGTGTTTTGGAGCGTGTGTCTTCCAGCGAGTACGCGAGCTCTGGATTGGGGCGCGAGCGTCCTTGAAGAACCTGTCCTTCGGTTGCCTCCCATTGGCGCTTTGCCGCAGCCACCTCCGGATTTCCCTCCAGGGCCAGTTCGATGGCCTTGGCCAGCGACAAAGGCTCAGCTGCGGCCGCTGCAGCAGACTGAGGTGCTCGTTCGCCAACGGCTGGCCCTGGTGGCAGGCCCTGGGAAAAGGCACCGCCCGAGGCGCTCAGCCATATAGCTGCGGCGCCTGCCGCGAGCTTGATCTTTCTACCGCCGCGCCATGCGTGCGGCATCTCTTGAAGGTAAGTACCCTTGAACATCCGATTCTCCAGTGATTTCAAAACACGAGGGAATCGGCGGACTGGCAACCGTGCAGCTGCCTGGCAACTCGTCAGTCACTCCAGCTGCAACACACGCAACTGCTTCGGCCGCGATGGCGGACAAGACTGAAAAAGAAAAGTGAGATGCCCCCGCCGATCAGGCGAGGACGGACCACTGAGGGCGGTCAGGGGGCGTGGGCGCTACAGCCAGCAGGCGCTGGCCTGGGGAAGACTCCACACGGCTGTCATGGGAAAAGGCTGGCTTTGCATCTGACCAGCTCAAGGCCCCGATACCCGCGCCATGGCAAACTGAACAGTCAACATCAAATGCACCTGCACCCTGGCTGGACTTTTCGGCCTGACCATTCCCGCCTTTGGCTTCATGCTGGTGTTCGTGATGCCCCAAATGCTGCGACTGCGAGGTTGAGCTCTCATGCATGCAATAAGCAGCCACCGCAGACCAGCTGAACTGGAACGGAAGCAATGCAAGCATAAGAACGGCGATCAAGCGGCGCATTTTTGAAGTCTAGCATGCGTCATGAAGGGCGTACTGAGGCTTGGATGGCCGCTGAAGGGCACTGGGTTGGGAAATCAGCGAGCGCCGCCGTTCATGTCCAGAAGCGCCTTCTTTTCAGCTGCCGACATGTTGAGAAATTCCTGTTGGACCTGCTCACGCGTCTTTGTTGAGCCTGTTGCTTTGACTGGCAGCGCACCCCCGCGCGAAAGGACTGCCAGCGTGCCATCCTTGCGCGCTACTTCGACAGCCTGAAGCACATCGCCACGGGACATTGCGCTTTGCATGTGGTCGGGATGTGTGGTCATGCCCACTTCGCCACCAGCAGGATGGTACAGCGACGAGGCAGATGAAAATCCTGGAGCCGCAATTGTGAAGGCGATCAGAGTGAGGGCGAGGGGTTTGCGAACAGTCATGGTGTTGTCCCTTGATATCAGTTAGCCCTCGGCGATCTGCCGGGACTATGCCTTTCGACACGGAGACACTGTAAAAATCCGCGCGCGACACGGCGCCAACAGCCAGATAACAAATTCGTAAACTACGAACAGGCCGGATTCTTCGAGAATGGCAGCATGAAAATTTTGCTCATCGAAGACGAAGTCAAGCTGGCCGAGTACCTGCGCAAGGGCCTGGGAGAGGTCGGCTACGTGGTGGACGTTGCACACAATGGGGTGGATGGCCTTCACATGGCTCTGGAAGGCGTGCACGATCTGCTGGTCTTGGACGCGATGCTCCCAGGGATCGACGGCTTCAGCCTTCTAACGGCCTTTCGCAAGACCAAGCAGACTCCGGTCTTGATGTTGACAGCAAGGGTCAGCGTCGAGGATCGGGTATTGGGACTCAAGACGGGTGCCGACGACTATCTGSTCAAGCCCTTTGCGTTTTCCGAACTGAGCGCCCGCATCCAGGTGCTGCTGCGGCGGACCCATGGCGCGCGGGATGCCGCAGAGCCCACGCAACTGCGGTTGGGCGACCTGGAATTAGACCTGGTACGGCGCAAAGCGTCCCGGTGTGGCCAGCGCTTGGAGTTGACTGCGAAGGAGTTTCTGCTGCTGACTCTGTTTCTGAGAAGAAAAGGCGAAGTGCTTTCTCGCACTGAGATCGCTGAGCAGGTGTGGGACATGAATTTCGACAGCGATACCAGCGTAGTGGAAGTCGCGATCCGGCGCCTCCGTACCAAGATCGATGTTCCGTTTGACACTGCGCTGCTCCACACCATTCGCGGCATGGGATACGTGATGGAGGACCGCAACGGATGAAGGAGCTGGCCCAACATCGCTCATTGCGCCAGCGGTTGTCTTGGTGGCTGGCGCTGCAGAGCTTTGCCGGACTCGGGGTGGTCTGTCTGGCGGTGTATCTGGTGACCGAGTTCAACTTTCGTGATCGGCAAGAGGAAACGCTGGCGCAAAAGGAAAACGTCATTCGGCACTTGCTAGTGGATGGCAAGGAGCATGGGGATTCGGAAGACCTTGCGCACAAACTCGATGACTTCCTTGTTGGGCACGGAGATCTGTCGCTCGAAGTCGCGCGGGCGGACGGGATTGTTCTCTACGCCCACACCCGCAACCAGAATGCGAAGACGGTATGGCGCCAACGGCAGTTCGAAGTAGCACAGACTACGGACCAGACTCCCTCAAAGAACTTGCGCGTTCAGCTGTCGCTGGATATCCAAACCGACAACCAGTTGTTGCACCGACTTGCTCTTACCTTGCTGGTCGCAGCCATCGGTGGGGCCGTCGTTGTATCGCTAGGCGGATTCTCCCTGGTCAACTTGGGCCTGGCGCCCGTCCGAAGACTGGCCAGTCAGACGCGCGCAGTGTCGGCTGACAATCTGCATCAACGTCTCGACAGCGCCGAGCAGCCCCTTGAGCTCGTGCCTTTGATCGACCAGTTCAACGCGCTCCTTGCTCGCATTGAGAAGGCCTATTCCCAGATGGAAGGCTTCAATGCGGACGTGGCGCATGAGTTGTGCACGCCTTTGGCCACGCTCATTGCCAACAATGAACTGGCTTTGCTGCGCCCTGAGCAGGCGGATATTCGCGAGGTGCTGGCGTCCAATTTGGAGGAGCTGCACCGCCTGACGGGCATCGTCAATGACATGCTGTTCCTGTCCCAGGCGGATCGGGGTGTGGGAGCACGTCGGGCCCCCGTTGCGACTCTTGCATCAGTGGCTGCTGACGTACTGGATTACCACGAAGCGGCACTGGCCGAGGCTGGTCTCACCGCTAAGGTGGTCGGCGATGCGCATGGCGCTTTCGACGTGCCGTTGTTGCGCCGGGCCCTGTCGAACTTGCTCGGCAACGCCACCCGATACGCGAACCCTGGCTCAATCGTCCAAGTCAACCTCAGAACTATCGATGAGGGCCGTGTGTTGATCAGTGTCACCAACTACGGCAGCACTATCGATCCCGAGCTACTCCCGCAGCTGTTTGACCGATTCTTCCGTGCAGATCCGGCTCGTAGTCATGGGCAGAGTAACCATGGCCTTGGGTTGGCCATAGTAGGAGCTATTGCACGCATGCACCAGGGAAAGCCCTTTGCATCGTCAGAAAACGGGGTAACGAATGTGGGAATCGAAATCCCCCCGAATTGATGTTGTTTTTCGACGGGGTGGGGTCGATCCTGTGCCCCTGCGACTGAGTACGGACCGTTAAGAAATCCGATTTACCCAGGACAAAGCAGCCATGTTCTTTTTGCTGCTTGACTTTAAAGCTACTTGAAGGTTTCCAATTGGGCTATGAAATCAGAAACAAGCACACCTCCCACCACTGTTGACACCTGCTGCTCCTCGGGCTGTTCCAGTACCGCAGCAGTGGTCCCTGCAGCCACAAGCAGCCCGGGCCAGGGCAAGCTGTTCCGAATCGCCACCATGGACTGCAGTGCCGAAGAGTCGGAGATTCGTCGGGCGCTGGAGCCGCTTGAGGGAATCCGCTCGTTGGGTTTCCAGCTCGGCGCGCGCACGCTGAAGATCGATGCGGAGGATCGCGCCTTGCCCCTTGCGCTCGATGCCATCCGCAAGGCGGGTTTCGATCCACAGCCCGTGGTCACTGCGGCAAACACCCAGGGTAGCCAAGGCCGGGTGTTTCGCATTGCGACCATGGACTGTAGCGCCGAGGAGGCGGAGATTCGTCGGGCGCTGGAGCCTCTGGATGGGATTCGTTCTCTGGGTTTTCAGCTGGGCGCGCGGACGCTGAAGATCGATGCAGAGGAAGGCACCTACCCGTTGGCACTCGATGCCATCCGCAAAGCGGGCTTCGATCCGCAGCCAGTTCCAGGCGCCAATGGCTCCGAGGGCGGACAGGCGGGCGAACCAGCCGAAGGCGACGACCATGGACATGGTTTTGCAGGCGGCATCTCCCGGCTGGTAGCCGCGCTGGTGTTCGCCACGGGGGCTGAGGTCCTCTCGTTCTTTGCTCCCGACCAGATGGCCTGGAAAGTGGCCGGCATGGCGATTGCCGCTCTGGCTATCTGGCTGGCCGGCATCGACACCTACAAAAAAGGCATTGCGGCGCTGCTGCGCGGCAAGCTGAACATCAATGCGCTGATGTCGGTGGCCGTCACCGGCGCATTCCTCATTGGTCAGTGGCCAGAAGCCGCGATGGTGATGGCTTTGTACGCGATTGCGGAGCTCATCGAAGCCAAGGCAGTGGACCGGGCCCGAAACGCTATCAAGGGCTTGCTGGAACTGGCGCCCGAAGAGGCTTTGGTACTGGGCACCAACGGAGCATGGACCGCTACACCGGTGGCTTCGGTGGCCATCGGAGCGACCGTGCGCATCAAGCCGGGCGAACGCGTGCCGCTGGACGGTAAGGTGACCAAGGGCAATGGCGCCATCAACCAGGCCCCCGTGACTGGCGAGAGCATCCCCGTGGACAAGGCACCTGGCGACCAGGTGTTCGCCGGCACGATCAACGAGACTGGTGAGCTGGAGTTCGAGGTCACAGCCTTGTCGAGCAACACCACCCTGGCCAGGATCATCCAAGCCGTTGAGCAGGCGCAGGGCACGCGCGCTCCGACGCAGCGCTTTGTGGATCGGTTCGCCTCCATCTACACCCCCGCAGTCTTCGCCATTGCCGTGGCGGTGGCGGTCCTCACTCCTTTCCTGATGGGACTTACCTGGCTGGAGGCGCTCTACAAGGCCCTGGTCCTGCTGGTGATCGCCTGCCCATGCGCTCTGGTCATTTCCACGCCGGTCACGGTGGTCAGCGGATTGGCCGCGGGAGCGCGCCGTGGGATCTTGATCAAGGGCGGAACCTACTTGGAAGATGCCCGGCTTCTGAAGGCGGTGGCGCTGGACAAGACCGGCACCATCACCGAAGGCAAACCCAAGCTGGTGAAGTGGCAGGTGTGGGGTGCCGGTGACGAGGCAGCAGTCCAGCAGATGGCTGCCAGCCTGGCGGCTCGTTCCGACCACCCGGTTTCCAAGGCGATTGTCCAGGGCTTGGATGTAAAGGGTCCAGAAGCAGAAAGCTTCAAGGCCTTGCCTGGGCGCGGCGTCGAAGGCATGGTGAATGGTGTGCGCTTGATGCTGGGCAATCACCGACTGATCCATGAGCTAGGACTGTGCGGTCCGGAGCTGGAGGCGGAGCTGGCCACCCATGAAAAACAAGGCCGCACGGTAACCCTCCTGGCTGACGATTCAGGCGTCCTGGCGCTGTTCGCGGTAGCGGACACCATCCGTGAGACATCGAAACAGGCCATCGTCGATCTCAAGGCACTGGGTGTGACCTCGGTGATGCTGACCGGCGACAACACGGCCACCGCAAAAGCCATCGCGGCGCAGGCCGGCATTGATGACGCCCGTGGAGATCTGCTGCCCGAAGCCAAACTCGACGCCATCAAGGAAATGCAAAAGCGCTATGGCGCCACCGGCATGACCGGCGACGGCATCAACGATGCGCCGGCGCTGGCGCAGRCCGACATCGGTTTTGCCATGGGTGCGGCGGGAACCGACACGGCCATGGAAGCAGCCGATGTGGTCATCATGAACGATGACCTGCAGCGCGTCGCCGAGACGGTGCGTCTATCCAAGCGCACCCACGCCATTCTCTGGCAGAACATCACCTTGGCATTGGGCATCAAGAGCGTCTTCCTGGTGATGGCGGTCGTTGGCACGGCCACCATGTGGATGGCGGTCTTCGCGGATATGGGAGCGAGCTTGCTGGTGGTGGGCAATGGCCTGCGCCTTCTTCGAAGGGTACGAGGGTAGCCAGACCGCATAGTTGGCTGAACATGCTCACTTCCACGAGCTAGTTTCGGCGCTATGAGCCGACCGCCTTGGCTCTTGAGCGGAAGCGTTGGCCACACAAAAAAACCAAGACTTCATACTATCCACTGCAATACGCACCAAAATGACAACGGCCATTTCGGGAAGTCTGTTGCGGGAGGTCGCCCGTTTGTTCACACAATCGCAAAGTAGGTCAGTGGAACGCAACAGCAAGATGAACAGCCAATGCAATCTGCTCGCCGAACTGGAGCGCTCCGGGACGCTTGCGATGACTGAACTGGGCAGGCGGGTTGGACGCGAAAAAAGTTGGGTGTCGCGTTCTGTTGACGCACTGGCGACCCGTGGTCTGGTCGTCAAGGAGCCCAATCCCGCCGATTCCCGGAAATGGTTGGTCACGCTCACCGACGAAGGGTTTCAGTCAGTCAATCATTGGAATGCTGCCCTGGATGACCACGCAGTGCAATTGCTTGCCTGCCTGAGTGAGCGGGATCGTGCCGCAGTCGAGAAATCCCTTCTGTTGTTGTTGACGGCCCTGAGAGAAGACCAATCAGTCTACTGACTGATTCCTTCAATCAAGGATTTCGGATGCAAGCCGCCACCCCTGACCGATGCTGGCGCCTTTTGGACTGCGTACCTCGATGGTCGAGCCAGGGTGTGTGATTTTGGAGCGTGCCACTCATCACGGCCATTGGGGCGAATCGCATTTCCCGAGCCGCCACTCGCCATGCAAATAGGAGTGGATTTAGCCGGCTTATATTTCAATAATTGGTGTATTATTGAGAAATGAATGAGCCTGAAGTTGTCCGCTCGCTTGCAGCGCTTGCTCAAGAGGTACGCCTCCGTGTCTTCCGCGCACTCGTCGTGGCAGGCAAGGATGGTCTCACCCCTGGCGCAATCTCCGAGCAGCTGGGAGTAGCCTCCAACACCCTGTCGTTTCACCTCAAAGAGTTGGCCCATGCTGGCCTGGTGAGCCAGGAGCGCCACGGGCGCAACCTGGTGTATCGCGCCTCGTACCAGACCATGAACGGTCTGCTGGCCTACCTGACAGAAAACTGTTGCCAGGGTGCGCTATGCCTCACTGAAGAGGCCGCCTCCTGCAACTGCTGAGGGTTCCCTGTAGGGCAATCCATGCCCCAAGCGCCTGTGCGCTCAGCCCAGATTCACCTATCTCACCACCATTGACCCTGGAGTTCACCATGAGCGCAACCCCACAACCCTTGAAAGTTCTCTTTCTTTGCACACACAACTCGGCGCGCAGCATCCTGGCCGAAGCGCTGCTCAATGACATGGGTGCCGGTCGGTTCAAGGCCTACTCCGCTGGGAGCAGCCCACGCGACAACCAGCAGCCCAACCCCCTCGGACTGCAGGTGCTGCAAAAAGCAGGCATTTCCACCGAAGGCCTGCGCAGCAAGAGCTGGGATGAGTTCGCCACGCCCGACGCGCCCCAGATGGACCTGATCATCACGGTGTGCGACAACGCGGCGGGCGAGGTCTGCCCCATCTGGCTAGGCCACCCCGCCACAGCGCACTGGGGCTATGCAGACCCCAGCGAGGGCGACGGCACGGACGAGCAGCAACTTGAAGCCTTCCGCCAGACGCTGCACGCCATGAAGCGTCGGCTCGAACTGCTGGTTAGCCTTCCCGAAGACAAGCTGGCCAAGGCGGTGCTTCAGACCACCGCTCGCCAACTGGTCACAAACTGAGAAACGGGATGCAGAAATCCAGCATGAGCGTGTTCGAGCGCTACCTCACCGTGTGGGTGGTGCTGTGCATCGTGGTGGGGATCGGGTTGGGCCAGGTGTTTCCTGGAACAGCACGCGCGATTGGTGCGTGGGAAGTCGCCCGCGTGAACATTCCGGTGGGCCTGCTCATCTGGGTGATGATCATTCCGATGCTGCTCAAGGTGGACTTCGCCGCCCTGGGCGAAGTGCGCAACCACATGCGCGGCATCGGGGTCACCTTATTCGTGAACTGGCTGGTCAAGCCATTCTCCATGGCTTTTCTGGGCTGGCTGTTCATACGTCAGTGGTTTGCCCCATACCTGCCAGCTGACCAGATCGACAGCTACATCGCTGGCTTGATCCTGCTGGCCGCCGCCCCGTGCACCGCCATGGTGTTCGTGTGGAGCCGTCTCACGGGGGGCGACCCGCTGTTCACGCTGTCCCAGGTCGCGCTGAACGACAGCATCATGATCGTCGCGTTCGCGCCGCTCGTGGCTTTCCTGCTGGGCCTGTCGGCAATCACGGTGCCGTGGGACACGTTGCTCACCTCTGTCGTCCTGTACATCTTGATTCCCGTTGTGCTGGCCCAATGGTTGCGCCGGGCACTGCTGGCCCGAGGTCAAGCCGTGTTCGACGCTGCGCTGCATCGCATTGGTCCCTGGTCCATTGCTGCGCTACTGCTCACCCTGGTGCTGCTGTTCGCGTTCCAGGGCGAGGCCATCCTGCAGCAGCCCCTGGTCATCGCATTGCTGGCCGTACCCATCCTGATCCAGGTGTTCTTCAACTCGGCACTGGCGTATTGGCTCAATCGCGCAGCGGGAGAAAAGCATGCCATTGCCTGCCCATCAGCATTGATCGGTGCTTCCAACTTCTTCGAGCTGGCCGTGGCGACAGCCATCAGCCTGTTCGGTTTTCATTCGGGTGCGGCCCTGGCCACGGTGGTGGGGGTGCTCATCGAGGTGCCGGTCATGCTGCTGGTGGTCAAGGTCGTGAACTCTTCAAAGGACTGGTATGAATCCGGATCTTCCCAACGTTGATGCCACGCTCTTCGAGCAGGCCGATCTTGAGCGACTGGTGCCCGCACAGCGTTCTACCCATGCACCCCGCATCCTGCTGCTCTACGGCTCTGTGAGAGAGCGCTCCTATAGCCGATTGCTGACCGAAGAGGCTGCGCGACTGCTGCGCGCCCTCGGTGCTGAAACCCGCATCTACGATCCGCGAGGGCTGCCACTGCCGGACGCAGAGCCCGACAGCCATCCGAAGGTGGTGGAGTTGCGAGAGCTGGCCCAATGGGCGGAGGGCATGGTCTGGACCTCACCGGAGCGCCATGGCGCGATGACCGGCATCCTGAAGATGCAGATCGACTGGATACCTCTGTCCGTGGGGGCCGTGCGGCCGACCCAGGGCAAGACCCTGGCGGTGATGGAAGTCTCGGGTGGCTCGCAGTCGTTCAATGCCGTCAATCAGATGCGGGTACTGGGTCGGTGGATGCGCATGATCACCATCCCCAACCAGTCGTCGGTCGCAAAAGCCTTTTTGGAGTTCGACGAAAGTGGCCGCATGAAGCCATCAAGCTACTACGAGCGTGTGGTGGATGTAATGGAAGAGCTGGTGAAGTTCACGCTGCTGACCCGCGATAGTGCAGACTATCTGGTGGATCGGTATAGTGAGCGACGCGAGAGTGCAGACGCGCTGTCAAAGCGGGTGAATCAGCGCAGCATTTGACTGGCAGTGCTCAGGGCGCCGGCAGGCAGCTGGAGTACAGCTCCTCCGTGCGAAGAATCCTTGTCATTTGCTTGATATTGCTGGGCAGCGTTTTCCTGACCCAGACGGTATCGGCAAATCGAACAACCTTAACACTCCAGGCCCCAGATCAAGGAGTGGATCGGCCAATGCAATGGGGTGACACACGCCGTCGGCAGTTAAAAGCGATAGCCGAGCGCCATTTGGCGGAAGCTACGGGAAATTGTCGAGATGAAATCGGCGTTAGAGCAGTTGGTTTCTGTGTGCGCAGGTGACGAACATGCCCATTGCGCGATTCTGGAAAACCTCGCCGCAGACAGTCCCTCGGCCCCCAATCACAGTGCTAGCTTTGTCAAACCGAAGCGTCGCGGTGCCAAGGCCGCCCCCGCTCACTCTGGGGTAACCAACAAGCCGACAACCAGTCATTTGGATCTCATGACATGGATGCGTGGCGTACACGTGCATCGGAGCGGGCATTGAACTAGGCCGTGAGGTGGCTTGCAGAGCCATCACCTTGCACCACGATTGCGGCCAGCCCGTACTTGGGCGGGCCACGCTTGTGGCCCACCTGTTTGCATTACTTAGGCGTGGAGCCCGGAGTGGCTTCCTTGTGCGGCATGGCTTCACGCGCATTGGCCTTTTCCTGACCACGGGCTTCGGCCTTGCTGGTGTCCGCAAGGCCAGAGCCTTCACCCCGCGCTGTACCGCCATCCTTGGTCCGCTTCACACCGGTTGCAGGACGGGCTTTCTTGTGGTCTTCGCCATGCGCTTGCGCCTTGGAGTTGGTATAGGGCGTGGCTTCCTGGGTGTCGCCAGCGGCGAATGCGGACGATGCGGCCGTCAGAGTCAGAGCAATAAGGAGCGTTTTCATGAATTTTGCTTGGTAGTTTGAGGTATGAGCGAAAGCGCACCCCCTTCTTGGGGGCGCCGTGAAACACTTCTATCCCTACTTGGCAGGTTCGATGGCAGTGACGACCATCTTTCCACCCTCGTTGATCACCATGAAGCGGATCTTGTCGCCAACCTGAGTCTTGTCGAGCAGGGCCTTGTCCTTGGCTGTGAACACCATGGTCATCCCCGGCATCTCTAGATGTTTGATGTCGCCATGCTTGATGGTGATTTTTCCAGCGTCCTTGTCGATCTTTCGCACTTCTCCATCTGTCATGGAGGCCGCAGCCATGGCAGCTGGCTTGCCAGCGTCGCCCGTGGCCTGCGCCGTGGCCGACAGCGGCATGAGGGCGGCCAGCGACAACATCGCGCCGATCAAAAGACTGTTTGCGTTTTTCATAGGAACTCCTTGTTCAATCGCGTAGAAGGCTTTTCCGCTTACTTCTTCACCACCGTGACCTGGCCCTTCATGCCCGCGTCGTAATGGCCTGGGTAAAGGCAGGCAAACTTGACTTCACCAGCCTTTGTGAACTGCCAGATGATTTCGCCTTGCTTGCCTGGGGCCAGCGACACTTTGCTGGGTTCGTCATGCTCCATATCCGGGAACTTCTTCATCGTCTCGTAGTGTTCCTTGAGTTCGGCATCGGTGCCCAAGCTGAACTCGTGTTTGACCTGGCCACTGTTCTTGATCACGAACTTGACCGTTTCGCCCTGCTTGACGGAAATCGCTGCAGGCGTGAAGCGCATGGTGTCCGCCATGTCCACGTTGATCGTACGGGTCACCTTGGCAGCTTTGCCGGGCTGGCCAATAGCTGATTCAGCGCTGCCATGGCCGTGGGCGCCGCCGCCGTCGTGACCACCACCGTGGTTGCCACCCGCAAAGCTGTTGAAAGACAGAGCCACCAGGGTTGAGGCAGCGATCAGGGAAAGGGTGCGTTTCATATTTACCTTGGGTTGTTGATGGGGAAAGCAGGCGATCAGTGGCCGCCGTGCGAGGACGGCTTTTTGACCTTGACGACGGTGTCCGAACTGGACTTCTCTTTGCGGGGCATGGATTGGCCGCCTTCCGCCTTGAAGCGGGCAGGCTCCGCCATCGGACCGGTGTACTCGTAGGCCACCGTGCCCTCCGGGTTTTTGTACCAACCCGGGTTTTTGTAGTCGCCCGGCTTCTGGTCGCGGCGTACTTTGAGGACGCTGAACATTCCGCCCATTTCGACCGAGCCGAACGGGCCTTCTCCGGTCATCATCGGGATGGTGTTGTCCGGAATGGGCATTTCCATTTC
>NZ_JBGFFF010000101.1:0-17275 GCF_056175785.1 Acidovorax sp. LjRoot204 | reverse complement strand
CTCCATGCGTTACTTCAAGCAGTTTGAAGAGCAACTGGGTGATCAGCCGCACCGGTTGCTGAACAATCCCGATGTGCCCGCTTTTGTACAAGGCGCCAGCAATTTTGCTTATCGCGAAAACTGCCGCTACAGTGTAGAAGGTGTCACTTGCAAGGTGCCGGAGGGGCACTATTTCATGATGGGCGACAACCGCGACAACTCGCTCGATTCCCGTTACTGGGGGTTTGTGCCCGAGGGCAACATCGTGGGCAAGGCCTTTTTTGTCTGGATGAATTTCGGTAATCTCAAGCGCATCGGCTCGTTCCATTGAGTGCGGGCGCTTGCCAATAACATTGAGGGGGTCATTGATGAAGACATATCGCACTGCAAGCCGCTCAAGCCAACGCGGGCTCTCGTTTTTCGGGCTGATTTTTATAGGCCTGATTGCTGTGGCTGTGTTCGCTGTTGGCGGGCAATCTTTGCCGATTTTTCTGGAGTTCAATTCAGCGAAAAAGGCGATTGAAAAGGCTAAAGTGGAGAGTACAGTTCCGGGTGTGCGTGATGCATTCGATCGAGCAGCAGCAATTGATGACATTACGTCCATTACTGGTAAAGATTTGGATGTGACGAAGCGCGGCGACAAGGTGGTAGTGTCGTTCAAGTACTCGCGCGAGATTCCTCTGGCGGGCCCAGCCTATCTGGTCTACCGCTTTGAAGCGCAGACCAACTAGGTGCAGCCCGGTCTTTTAACTCTGCAGGATCGCCTGCAGCATGTGTTTGCCGATCCTTCGCTGCTCCAGCGTGCCACCACACACCGCAGTTTCTCTGCGGACCATAACGAGCGGCTTGAATTTCTCGGCGACTCGGTTTTGAACCTGGCGGTGGCCAGCCTTCTGTACCAGCGTTTGTCTGCCTTGCCCGAGGGGGACTTGTCGCGGGTGCGGGCCAATCTGGTCAAGCAGGACACGTTGCACCAGTTGGCGGTGCGACTCAAAGTCTCAGAGGTACTGCGCCTCGGAGAGGGTGAGGCGAAATCAGGGGGGCAGCAGCGCCCCTCCATCCTAGCGGACGCGTTGGAGGCCCTGATTGGGGCGGTGTATCTGGATGCCGGCTACACCAGCGCAGAAGCGCTGGTGCACCGTCTTTTCCAGGGCGTGGAGATCAACCCGCAGATGCAGGCAGCATCCAAGGACGCCAAAACCGCGTTGCAGGAGTGGCTCCAGGGCCGCAAAATGAGGCTGCCGCAGTACAAGGTGGTCGCGACGGTGGGTGCGGCCCACCGCCAGACCTTTGACGTCGAGTGCGATATTCCTGAACTGGGCCTGACCGAGCGTGGCATCGGCGGTTCCCGCAGGGCAGGCGAGCAAGCCGCCGCCGCGGCCATGCTGGCCACATTGAAAGCAAAGAATTTATGAATGACGCTACCAAAGATGTAGCTGCTGACCAGGGTGCTGAAAGCGCCCCGGTGCAAAACGATCTGGAAGCCATGCTGGCTGCTGCAGGGGCTCCGGCGGCTGTGCCCGGCCAACGCTGTGGTGTGATCGCCATTGTTGGCAAGCCCAACGTGGGCAAGTCCACCTTGCTCAATGCCCTGGTGGGGCAAAAGATCAGCATCACCTCGCGCAAGGCGCAGACCACGCGCCACCGCATCACAGGCATTCGCACCCTGGACCAGACGCAGTTCATTTTTGTGGACACCCCTGGCTTCCAGACCCGGCACGCCACCGCACTCAACAAGTCGCTGAACAAGACTGTGATGGGCGCGATTGGCGACGTGGACCTGATCCTTTTTGTGGTGGAAGCCGGCAACTTCACGCTGGCGGATGCCAAGGTGCTTTCGCTGTTCAAGCCGGGCATTCCCACGCTGCTGGTGGCCAACAAGCTGGACATGGTGCACCGCCGTGCCGAGCTGGCCCCCTGGCTCAAGAGCATGCAGGAGCGCCATCCGTTTGCCGAGTTCGTGCCCATGTCGGCCAAGAACAAGGGCGACATCGAGCGTTTGTTTGGCATCTGCGCCAAATACCTGCCCGAGCAGGCTTGGTGGTATGGCGAGGATGAACTGACCGACCGCAGCGAGAAGTTCCTGGCCTCTGAAACCGTGCGCGAGAAGCTGTTTCGCTTCACGGGCGACGAACTGCCTTACACCTCGACCGTGGTCATCGACAAATTCGATGAGGAAAAGAGCAAGCAGCACAAACGCCTGGTCAAGATTGCCGCCACCATCGTGGTGGAGCGTGACAACCACAAGATGATGGTCATTGGCGACAAGGGCGAGCGCCTGAAGCGCATTGGGACCGAGGCCCGCCAGGAGCTGGAAAAGCTCATGGACGCCAAGGTGTTCCTGGAGCTGTGGGTCAAGGTCCGCTCCGGCTGGGCCGATGACGAAGCCCGGGTCCGCTCCTTCGGCTACGAATAACCCCGAAAGCTGACTTCCCCGTCTTCCTGCGCGCACACCCCGCAGCAGGCGTCACGGGCGATCCCTCCGTACCATTCATCCCCGCAGCACCGTGGCCGTAGCCAAGCGCATTTCTGATGAACCTGCGTTCGTGCTGCACAGCTACGACTGGAGCGAATCCAGCCTGATCCTGGAAGTCTTCTGCCGCCAGCAAGGGCGGACCGCACTCGTGGCCAAAGGGGCCAAGAAGCCCAGCTCCAACTTCCGCCCGGTGCTGCTGCCGCTGCAGCCCTTGCTGGTGACCTACACGCTCACGGGCGATGGCCATGCGGACATCCACACGCTTAAGGGCGCCGAATGGGTGGGGGGGCATGTGATGCCCACGGGAGATGCCTTGCTGTCGGGCATGTACCTCAATGAACTGCTGCTGCGCCTGCTGGCGAGGGCAGACCCGCACCCGGCGTTGTTTGATGCCTATGCAGGAGTGGTGCGCGTGCTGGCCAGTGAGCATGGCGATGCGCTCGAGGCGGTGCTGCGCAGTTTTGAGCTGCTGCTCCTGCGCGAGATCGGCCTCTTGCCGGGACTGGACGTGCAGACCATGACCTTCGCCCCCCTGGAGCCGGGCACCCGCTACACCCTGGTGCCCGAAGGCGGCTTGCGTGCCGCGTCGGCCGCGGACCGCGCAGGCCTGCTGGGCAGCCAGTGGCGGGCCCTGCAGCATGGCCTGGATGACGTGGCCAGCTACACCGCCACCTTGCGCGCATGTGCCCCCGTGGCGACCGAACTCAAGCCGCAGCTGCGTGCCCTGCTGCAATACCATTGCGGCAGCCCGACGCTGCGCACCCGCCAGCTCATGATTGATTTGCAGGCCCTATGAATCCATCTTCTCACTCTCCCCAGCGCACCGCCTTGTCCGTCAACGTCAACAAGGTGGCCTTGGTGCGCAACACGCGACACCTGGGCATTCCCAGCGTCACCCGCGCGGCCGAGTTGTGCCTGCAAGCGGGTGCGCAGGGCATCACGGTGCACCCCCGGCCCGACGAACGCCACATTCGCGGCCAGGACGTGCATGAGCTGGCAACCCTGATGAAGGCCTGGCCCGACCGCGAATACAACATCGAGGGCAACCCGTCGCAGAACCTGATGGACTTCATTCGCCAGGTGCGCCCCCAGCAGGCGACTTTTGTGCCCGACAGCGAGGACCAGTTCACCAGCGACCACGGCTGGAGCTTTCCGCAAGATGCCGAGCGCCTGGCGCCCCTGGTGGCCGAATGCAAGGCACTGGGTGTGCGCGTGAGCCTCTTCATGGACCCGGTCCCTGAGCAAATGGCTGCGGCCAAGGCCGTGGGAGCCGACCGGGTGGAGCTGTACACCGAGCCCTATGCCGCCGCCTGGGGCTCGGCACAGCAGGCGGCCGAGCTCAAACGCTATGCCGCAGCCTCCCAGGCTGCGCTGGATGTCGGATTGGGCGTCAACGCTGGCCATGACCTCAACCGGGACAACCTTGCGGCTTTTGTGCGCGAAGTGCCGGGCGTTCTGGAGGTCTCGATTGGCCATGCGCTGATTGCCGATGCGCTGGAGCTGGGCTACGCCGCAACCGTGCAGGCGTACCTGGACTGCATTGCACAGGGCTTCGTGGGCGATGGAAATTCCTGATTTGATAGCTGCAGAGGCATGCTCCACTAGCGCTTCTAGCCATTTTGATTGAAATTTCATGATCTACGGCATCGGCACCGACATCTGCGACGTGCGCCGCATCGCGGCCAGCCTCGCGCGCCACGGCGACCGCTTTGCTGAAAAGGTGCTGGCCGAGGGCGAACTGGCCACCTGGCGTGAACGCAGCGTGCGCTGGCCCGACCGGGGTTTGCGCTACCTGGCCACCCGGTTCTCGGCCAAGGAGGCTTTCAGCAAGGCGATCGGTCTGGGCATGCGCATGCCGATGACCTGGCGCCACTGCGAGGTCGCCAAGCTACGCAGCGGTCAGCCTGTCATCGTGCTACACGGCGCGCTCAAGGAATGGTTTGAGGCCCAGGGCTTGCAGGCGCACCTGAGCGTGACCGACGAAACCGACTACGCCGCCAGCTTCTGTGTGGTAGAAAAAATCCAAACCAAATTACCTTGAAGCGCATGATTCATATGCGCCGATAGTTATCAATTGAGTAGCAATTGACCCTTGAAACGTCCCATGACTGAACACGCACCCCTGATCCTCGACGTCGCTGGCACCACCCTCAATGCCGATGACCGCCGCCGCCTGGCGCACCCACTCACGGGTGGTGTCATCCTGTTTGCCCGCAACTGGGAAAACCGCGCACAGCTGCTGCAGCTCACCAGCAGCATCAAGGCCGTGCGCGACGACCTGTTGATCTGTGTGGACCACGAAGGCGGCCGCGTGCAGCGCTTTCGCACCGATGGTTTCACCCACCTGCCGCCCATGCGCGCGCTGGGAGAGATGTGGATGGATGACGGCAAGGGCGCCAAGGCTGTGCCCGGCAGCGGCGCCCTGCGCGCCACCAATGCGGCCACGGCGGCGGGTTATGTGCTGGGCACCGAATTGCGCGCCTGCGGTGTGGACTTCAGCTTCACGCCCGTGCTCGACCTGGATTGGGGCGAAAGCGGAGTGATTGGAGACCGGTCCTTCCACCGCGACCCCCGTGTGGTGGCGCTGCTGGCCAAGAGCCTCATGCACGGCCTGCTGCAGGCGGGCATGGCCAACTGCGGCAAACACTTCCCTGGCCACGGCTTTGTCAAGGCGGACTCGCACACCGAGGTACCCGTAGACAAGCGCAGCCTCAAGGCCATCCTGGCCGACGATGCGGCGCCTTACCCCTGGCTCAGCAGCACCCTCACCAGTGTGATGCCGGCCCATGTGATCTACCCCAAGGTGGACAGCCGTCCCGCCGGTTTCTCGAAGCGTTGGCTGCAAGACATCCTGCGCCGTCAGATGCGTTTTGACGGCGCGATCTTCAGCGACGACCTCAGCATGGAAGGGGCCCGCCGCCTGGACGGCCAGGTGGTCAGCTACACCGATGCCGCCGTGGCGGCGTTGGAAGCGGGTTGCGACTTGGTGCTGCTGTGCAACCAGAGCGTGGGCGATGGCAAGGCGGTGGACGAACTCATCACGGGCCTCGACAACGCCCGCAACCAGGGGCGCTGGCAGCCCAGTGTGGACAGCGAATCCCGCCGCCTGGCGCTGCTGCCCGAAACCCTGCCGCAAGCCTGGGATGAACTGATGTACCAGCCTGCCTACCTGCAGGCGCTGGACCTGTTGCCCTGACCTGCGTGTGGTGGTGTGTCCGGTACGGCGCCACCCCTTGCGGTGCCGCGCGGTTACCCACTAGGGCGTGTTGAAGGGCCCTGGCGTCACAGGTGTCGGTGCGGCCGGTGAGGCATTGGCTACCGCATCCGCAGTGGCCGCAGGCGGGGCAGGGGGCGGCGGTACCCCCTGAAACCTGCGTACCACGCGCTGGAACACCAGCGCATTCGGAATCTGCAGCCAGGCCGTGTGACCGGTGGCTGCGCCGTGGTCTTCCAGCGTGGTGTAAAGCAGGTTGATGTCCACCACGCGTCCCTTGGCGCCAGGCTTCTCTGCGGTGTCCAGCACCTCGATGTAGTCGCCGATCTTGAAGGGCCGCACGGTGAAGATCAGCAGCGCACAAAACAGGTTGGACAGCACGCTCCAGGCAGCGAAGAACGCGACGGCACCCACGGTGGCAAAACCGGTGAAGGCGGTCCAGAGCACCGTGGCCGACACCCCCATGCGCTCCAGCACCAGTAGCGCGGCGCTGGCAATGATGAGCCAGCGGATCAGGCCGTTGATGGGCACCAGCAGTTCATTGGGCAACTGGTAGTGGGCGCTGGCACGGCGCACCAGGCGCCTCAGTGTGCGCTGCAATAGCCAGGCGACAAACAGAATCAGCAGGATCTGCGAGCCAGGAATGATGACCTCAAGCCAGTCCTGCATCCACTCGGGCAGTCGGGTTTTCAGAACTTGCATGCGGGAGACGGCGGTACGGGCGTTGCGTTCGGTCGCGTCGAAAGAGAAGAAGTGGAAGAAACTCAATTGCGCAATTGCTCCACGGTGTCCATTTGCATTTCAAAACTGAAGAAGCGGTTGCGGCCCTGGGCCTTGGCGGCATAGAGCGCCTGGTCGGCCCGCATGATCATGCTCTCGGCGTTGGTGCTGTCGTCGGGCACGCAGGTCGTGATGCCACCCGACAGGGTCAGTGTGTCGCCCAGTGGGGAGTCTGCGTGTGCAATGGCGCGCACCTTGAGCAGCTGCCCCAGGGCGCGTGCAAAAGTCATGGCGCCGGAGCGGGGCGTGTTGGGCAGGATGAGTGCGAACTCTTCCCCCCCGTAGCGCGAGGCCACGTCCCGGGGGCGCACACAGACCTCGCGCAACAGGCGGCCCACCTCTTTCAGGCAGGCGTCTCCTTGCACATGGCCGCTGGCGTCGTTGAAAAGCTTGAAGTGGTCCAGATCGCACAGCATCAGCGTGAGCGGCGTGCCGTCGCGTCGCGCGGCCAGGATCTCGTTGTGCAGGATGCGGTCAAACCCGCGGCGGTTGACGAGGCCCGTGAGCGCATCGATTTCCACCATCTCGTTAAGCCGCTGATTGGCGACATGCAACTCGGCCGACATCGACACCAGCCGTCGGCGCATGTCCAGCAACCGCCGCATGGCGCGCAGCTTGGCCATCAGCACGATGGGCTTGACGGGTTTGACCAGGTAGTCGTCGCCCCCCACCTCAATGCCGCGCCACACATCCAGTTCGTTGTCCAGGCCCGACAGGAAGATGATGGGCGTCCAGTCCCCCGCCTCGCTCTCACGCATCTGCTGCGCCACCCAGTAGCCATCCTGGCCTGGCAGCTTGATGTCCAGCAGCACCAGATCGGGCCGGTGGGTCTTGAACAGATGCAGCGCAGCCTGGCCCTCGGGTGCCTCGAAGATGTCTGACACCCCCGCCCGCCGCAGTTCGGCCACCAGCGCCGCGCGCACGGACCCCTGGTCTTCGACCACCAGTACCGAAAAAGCATTGCCCGAAGGCAGGGGCTCGTTGGCAGGGTAGGGCGCGTTGCTGGAGCTGAAGGGCACGGTATGTCTCCTTGGTGCCTGTGGACCGGTGGGGGCGGCGGCCAATGACCGCCGGCCAGCATCAATCAGGCCTCAGGACTCGCGGCGCAGCGCAGGGAACAGAATCACGTCGCGAATGCTGGGGCTGTCAGTCAGCAGCATCATGAGGCGGTCAATACCAATACCGCAACCCCCCGTGGGTGGCATGCCGTACTCCAGTGCGCGCACGAAGTCGTGGTCGTAGAACATGGCTTCGTCGTCGCCACTGTCTTTGGCGGCCACCTGGGCATGGAAGCGTGCGGCCTGGTCTTCGGCGTCGTTCAGCTCGCTGAAGCCGTTGCCGAACTCGCGGCCGGTGATGTACAGCTCAAAGCGCTCGGTCACCTCGGGGCGGGTGTCGTTGGCACGTGCCAGGGGCGAAATTTCGGTGGGGTGTTCCATGATGAAGGTGGGCTGCCACAGCTTGTCTTCCACCGTTTCTTCAAAGTACAACACCTGCAGGCTGGCCAGCGTGCGGGTCGAGAGCTTGTCCTTCTCTTCGGTCATGCCCAGCTTCTTCAATGCACTGATGAGCCAGGCGGCATCGTCCACATGGGCACCGGCCTCGGTGTACTGGAAGATGGCTTCACGGATGGTCAGGCGGGCAAACGGCTGGGTCAGGTCCACCGCGCGGCCCTGGTAGGTCATCTGCAGCGAGCCCGTGGCCTTGAGCGCCACTTCACGGATCAGCGTCTCGGTGAAGTCCATCAGGTCCAGGTAGTTCCAGTACGCCGCGTAGAACTCCATCATGGTGAACTCGGGGTTGTGGCGCACCGAGATACCTTCGTTGCGGTAGCTGCGGTTGATTTCGAACACGCGCTCGAAGCCGCCCACGATCAGGCGCTTCAGGTACAGCTCGGGCGCGATGCGCAGGTACATCTCCTGCTCCAAAGCATTGTGGTGCGTCACGAACGGCTTGGCATTGGCGCCGCCCGGGATGGGGTGCAGCATGGGCGTTTCGACTTCTAGGAAGCCGTGGCTCACCATGAACTCGCGCAGGCCGCTCACGGCCTTGCTGCGGGCCACGAAGCGCTTGCGGGCCTGCTCATCGGTGATCAGGTCCACATAGCGCTGGCGGTACTTCTGCTCCTGGTCGGCCATGCCGTGGAACTTGTCGGGCAGCGGGCGCAGGCTCTTGGTCAGCAGGCGCAGGCTGGTCACCTTGACCGACAGCTCGCCGGTCTTGGTCTTCATCAGCAAGCCTTCGGCACCCACGATGTCGCCCAGATCCCAGTGCTTGAAGGCCGCGTAGGCTTCCTCGCCCAGCGCGTCGCGCGTCACGTACAGCTGGATATGGCCGCCCGTGTCGCCCAGCGAGCCGTCCTGCACCGTGGCGAAACTGGCCTTGCCCATCACGCGCTTGAGCATCATGCGGCCGGCCACGCTCACCGTGGCGGGGTTGGCTTCCAGGGCCTCGGCCTCAACTAGTCTGTAGGCGGCGTGCAGTTCGGCGGCCTTGTTCGCCGGCTTGAAGTTGTTGGGAAACGCCACGCCGCCGCCCTGGGCCTGTACATCGCGCAGGGCGCGCAGCTTTTCGCGGCGCTCGGCCATGAGCTTGTTGTCGTCCGGGGGCGCTGGTGGGGTGTTCTGTTCAGACATAGGTGCTGCTATCAATGCGCTGCGCGCGTGGTGCGTCGTGAAAAAGGGGCTGCCGGGACGGTCCACGGCGGCGAACCTACCATTTTATCGGCTTGGAGCGGGCTGGCCTGCTTTTCGGTGTGCGGCCCTTGTTTCTAGGTGGCGATCCGTGGAGTCAGTGAGTGGGGAGAACGATAGAGGACGCCGGATCGGTCGAAAGCAGGTCCCCCTCCTAGTGAGATACGCCATCGCGGCGTAGCACCTGGAGTGCGGTCAGGGCGATGACATAGAAATCCAGCCGCATGGACCGATGCGCGAGATAGTGTGTGTCCAACGCGACTTTCTCGGCCACGGAAATCTCGTCCCGCCCATGGATCTGCGCCCACCCCGTCAGGCCCGGACGCAGCAAATGTACGCCGGCACTGGTACGTGCCTCAATCAAGTCCTGTTGATTGAACAGGGCAGGGCGCGGGCCCACAAAACTCATTTCGCCACGCAGGATGCTCCACAGCTGAGGCAGCTCGTCCAGGCTGGTCTTGCGAAGAAACGA
This sequence comes from Acidovorax sp. LjRoot204, assembly GCF_056175785.1. Taxonomy (NCBI): domain Bacteria; kingdom Pseudomonadati; phylum Pseudomonadota; class Betaproteobacteria; order Burkholderiales; family Comamonadaceae; genus Acidovorax; species Acidovorax sp. LjRoot204. Next base: position 7,661 of record NZ_JBGFFF010000101.1, on the reverse strand, counting down.
ACCTGTCCGGGTCAACCAGCGGGATGGATCCTCCAGCAGATGTGTCGCCACTACCGGCGTGTCCACCCGCATGCTCCGGAACTTGGGCATGCTGAACAACCTGTTGCCACGGCCCACGCGCTGAGACCAATACAGCGCCGGGCCGGGGGAGCTCGCACGAATAGCGATTGCCAAGAACATGAGTGGGATGGCAAGCACTGCCAGAAGCGCCAGGACGAGTACCAGGTCAAAGCTACGTTTCATAAAGCGCTCTCCCGCGACGCTCGTTCGATTCCGGCCAGCGCGGAGGTTTGGGGGCGCCAACCGAGAACTCCTTGCAATTTGGCGGTGTCCACCACCAAGTCCCCATACAGGCTGGTCACTGTTCGCGCAGCACCCATTGCGGCAGCAGCGCGCAAGACAAATCTTGGCAGTGTGAAAAGGCGCACGTGCCGATCCAGACCGCGTGCCATGGCTTCCACCAACTGTTGTGTGCTTATCGTCTGAACGTCTGCCGCAAGAAATAGCTCGCCGACAGCCGCTGGATGGGAAAGGCACAGCGTAAGCACGTCCAGCAGATTGTCCAACGCCAAAAAATTGCGCTGGTTCGCTGTTCCTTTCAGGGGCAGCGGCCATCCAGAATGCACCAAGCCTAACAGGCGGGAGAAATTGCCCGGGGCTCCTGGGCCATAGACCATCGACGGTCTCACCAGCGTGTATGCAAGCCCCGAGTCTTTCACAATCTGTTCGCAGTGCATCTTGCTGAGTGCATAAGGTTCTAGGGGGATTGGCAAGTCAGACTCCCTGAACGGCGTGCCGCGAGTAGCGTTGCCATTGACACCGATCGAACTCAAATACACCAGATGGGAGACTTCGACCCGCCGTGCCGCTTGGCAGACAGCGTGCGTGATTTCCTGGTTGATATTGAAATCGCCGGCTCGTCCCCTCTGGTGGGCGCGCGCTGCCAAGTGCACTACTGCATGTGCTCCGTCCAGCCTGCGCGCAAGATCGTCGATATCGGTGTAGATTACCCCATCGCGCCGCGCGAGGCAGACGGTAGCATGGCCCATGGCTGCAAGGTGGTCGGCCAGGGCTCGGCCGATGAAACCGTTGGCGCCTGTGATGGCGACGCGAAGTGGTCCTGTCATGTCCGCGAAATTATTGCTCAGGCTTCAGCCGAACGAAGCCGGTCTCCGTTCCCTGCTCGGAAGCCGCAGGGTGGACGGGCTGGTTGCTGGTGCTGACAATTGAGTTCGCCGGCGGCGAAAATCCTGCGTCGACCACGGGCTCAGAACTTCCGGTACTTCATCAACGCCCGGCCTGCATAACTCAGGAAGTACCATGACGCGGCAACGCGGCCCAATTGCTCCGTGGTTCGGTAAATCTTCCAGACTTCCCCGGCCGAGCGTCGTTTATTGCGAGAGACCGACTTGGGCATCACCCGATAGCGCATGAGATCTTCATTGAGTCCGTGCGCTGTCAATCCTCGTTTGAGAATGCCAAGCCAGCATACGAAATCGTCGTAGTAGACCTGCTCCATGCGTAGGGAGCCCGTTTGGTTGCGGTCGATGAGTACCGTGGACGTTGCGATGGCGGTGTTGCCCAGCAACTGGCGGTAGGTCAGTTGGGATGGAACCTGAATGTACTGGCCGGTGCGATGTCCATGGGCATCAATGCGCCGGTAGCCGGTGTAGACAAGGGCTGCACGCTGGCGTTGGGCGAAAGCAATCGACTGGGTCAATTTTTCAGGAAGCCATAGATCATCACTGTCCAAAAAGGCGATCCAGCGTCCCACCGCAGCGGACAGTGCGAAATTGCGAGCGGCGGCAGGCCCTGAGTTGGTCGGCAAGGTGATCAGCCGTATGCGGGAGTCTTTGCTGGCCCACTCGCTAATTACGGCGCGAGTACCGTCAGGCGAGCAATCATCGGCTATCAGCAACTCCCAATGCGGATACGTCTGCGCAAGTACCGAAGCTATCGTTGCAGGAAGGCTGGAGGCAGCTTTGTAGGCTGGCGTAATGATCGAAACAAGGTCGTCATGCATCGCTATCCCGTTTTCATAGACGGTTGTCTCAGATCCAGTCGCCCGGTCGGTCACTTGCGCACTGAAAAAATAACGCACAGTGCGCCCACGCTGCCAAAAGCATCCGGCGCTACGACGTGCTGGCAATAGACGTGGTCCACCGCCGAACCGAAGAAAGCCAAGATCTGTTCACAGGAACCAATGCGCTGTTTGGCTCCCGGTAGGTAGCCCACCTCGGCGATCACCTGCTCCTGACTTTGCGGACTGTATTCGACCCCAACCGCGATGATGCCCCCCGGCCGCGTGATCCGGAGCATCTCGCTAGCGGCCTTGGTAGGCTCTTCACTATACGCCAGCACCCATCCCATGACGACCGCATCAAAATGGCTGTCTGCATACGGTGTGCTATGCATGTCTCCGAGTTGGATTTTTGGCGAATAGGAAATCAGGTCGAGTCCGTAGATGTGGGGCCAGGCAAACCCGTGCGCGGCCAGGTTCATCAACTCGCCTTCCGTTCTTGGTCCCACCGACAAGACGCGCGCATCGACTGGCAAGGCCTCGATTACCGACAAGGGGCGAACCAGCAAATGGGAGCGGTTTACTGCCAGATCGCTGAGGCCTTTGAGGTTGTGTGCGATGGTGTTGTCGGCCACTGCCGCGTCCATCGCGCCATCGGCTGCCATGGTCCTGAGGCGCTTCAGCACCTTCACAAACCAAAAGAACCGTATTGCGACGACTCCGTAGCGAAAGAGATCGACAAGAAGTATTTGGTCCAGTGTATGGCATGCAAGTCCTTTGTACCGGCGTATCTGGCTTGGATTGGGCATGGGAAATCAAACGTTGATGTGCGTTTTCTCGGCAACAGTGCTGGGCTGGCGCACCAGGTGCCAAGCCATTGTGGCGCTGGCCAGATAGTGACCGACGGCAAGCAGGGCGGCGAGCATACCGTATGCCCACAGATCCGAAAGGTCCTCGGGTGTAAGAACTATCCATATGGACGCTCCTGCCGCGAGGACGAGGCAATCAAGGGCAAGCAGTCGCATCTCGTGGCCAGAGATCATCAAAAAGCTGGACCAGAAATCGGAAACACGCAATACGGCAACTCCAAAAAAAATCACCAAAATTCCGGTTGCGGCACGGTAGCTGGGAAACCAGTGTTCGATGATCTGGGCGAAGATGATGAGGCTGGGCACGCCCATGAGGATCGACCCTGCCAAGGTGGCAATCGAGATCCGGGCGGACAGGCGAAAGGTGGGGCGCATCCCGGAATTCGCGAAACGGCGCGACAGCATCGGGTAGATCGATGCGTTGATCATGCTCTGAATTGTCTGGGCCATGGTCAGGACAATGGCGGCAAACGAATACAGCGCAAATCGTTCGGGCGCGAGCGATTCGGCTGCGGCCCAGCGATCAACATTGAGATGAAGGAACCCTACCATGGACACCAGAAAAAGGACGAAAGCTGTGCGCCAGGGTAGTTTTCCCAGTCGCCGCACGGCGATCAGGGCAACAGAGGCAATCGACACTCTGGCCTCTCGAACATTTCGCGCCAGCGTTGCATATGACATCACGAGCGACACGCAAGCTTCTGCAAGCAAAACCCACAAGGCAGAACCGGTTTGGCTTGCCACCATGAGGCCGGCGCACAAAACGCATGACGCACGCCAGAAATTCTGGAATGCGTAGCGCAAGGGGTCACCGCGGCTTCGGCTTTCCACCGTGACGAGAAGAAAGACCTGCTGAGAAAGGCCATGGACAAGGCCGACGGACAGGGCCATCGGTGTCAGTCCTGCTACTGACGCAACAAAACCACTTGCCAACATGCTGATACTTGCGCATGCCAGCGCTACGGCCAGGCATTGCACTAAAAGGATCAACGCGGCTTTGGAACGCTGGCGCATCAGCATCACAGGCATGCTGCGCTGCAGCATGGACTGCAGTCCCAAGCAGCCCAGCATGCAGAACGTGCCGGAAACCAGCAGGCCTGCGCTGTAAGTTCCGAATCCCGCGACATCGAGAATTCGTGCCATTGCGAAGATGCGAAGCATCATCAACGCCATGGCGGTTCCCAACCAAGGGACGTACCACAGCTGCGTTGCTCGCCGCGCATTCAAGAGCTCCCGCAGCCCAGTCATCGGGACGCAGGCTCAGATTGGCAGAAGTGACAGTTGGTCCGCATCGCGCCTGTCATGCATCGCTCCATAGTCGTATAGCGCAAATTGGATCTGAAGCAGCAGGCGCGGTGATCGTGAAGGAGTCCTCCCCTTGTGGATGCACAGGGTATTTTCCGCAAATCCGGTGCCGGCCGGACCACAAATTTCGTGGATCGAGAAGGCAGGGTAGGTCTCCTGAATCTCCTGGTCACTGTAACGACGGATGATCCATCGGTCTGCGAGGCTTCGTGCAGGTGGGCTGCGGTGTGAACCCAGGACGCATACATGGGCCCCATCGCCTGGCGCTACATCCGTTAAGTAAAAGAAAAACTTGAAGAAACGAAAATCGTCGACGTCCCTGTGGAACAAATGGGCGTGACGGTTGCGGTCCTCTTCCGAAGCGTCGACCGGGAAGGTCCACCAAAGGTTTACCCCCACCAGGGTGGGGGGGGAGTCGAGATAACGGCCTGCGATCCAGTGCAGCAGAGGGTCATGCGTCAATTGGGCAATCGCGGGGCACTCCTGGGTCGCATTGAAGTACTGCGCTACAAGGATGGGTTTGCCCAATTTGTGCTCTGCTTTTTCTCGCTGCACGAGCTGGAAACCCTTGGCAGGATCGCGGTCAGCGTAGCAAGGGGTCTGCTCCGCATGCCGGAGGATGGCTGCAACCATGTCTGGGGGAAGCTGCAAACCGAATGCCGCGCCCTGATCTCTCAGGTCTATCACGAAGGTATCCCGATCAACCTTCTTGAAAACAGTGTGATCGATACGTGCCTCGCAGGCACGCAGCATCCGGCGCAGGCGTGAAGCATGAAGCATGCGACGTCCTGCAGTAACGGTGCTCCTGACTATCTGAAAACGCGCGGCTCCGCGCATCAGCGTGTATCCGGGCATTTCAGACAGGCCGCGAACGAGTGTCTTGAGCAATGGCATGGTTCAGGGGAAAGTAAGGGCGTGGTTAGCGGTCGCCGACCGGCATCCATCCCCGGATGGTATCGATCGGACGAAACATCCAGCGGCGCCGGACTGCCTGCACAGGCTCTCTTTGGGTCGAAGGGGGGATGGGTGTTAAAGCCTCCCAATCGCGACGGGCAATGGTGTCAAGCACCTCGTTTTCTGCTCCTTCATCAGCCGCGAATGTTGCGTCGTCCGTCTCCAGCTGACCTGAGAGTAGAAGCCGTGTCAGGCGCGCGGGATCTGCGCCGGCCACATACCGGTACCGGCTGCTCGACTCGGCGCGGACAAAACCGGCGTACTGCGCGACACGGCGTGCCATCGTGTAGCCGAAGCGCAGCGACTTGCGGCTGATGTCCTGGCTCAACTTGGCTTGTGTTGCTGGATCAAGATTGGCGTGAAGCGTGGCTTGCTCCAGCGCTTGAGGGGTCGTTGCGTCAGTGCGCTGTCCGGCGCGCTGGTACATCGAAGGCGCTGTCGCAATCACCTGTTTGCCGAGGACGCCGGCTTCGAAGGCAGCGCTTCCGCTGGCGAGAACCACGGCATCTGACTGCCCAATCAGTCCCATGGTGCTGGCCTTGTCGGCGCTGGGGATCACATGGATGCCACGTGTCTGGGCCCACTCTGTGTAGTAGCTCTCGGCCAGTCTGCCGTCTGCCTTGCCGATGCGCTCGCCCCAATTAGGGTGGCAGCGCAGCACCACGTCAGCAGCCTTCAGGCCGAAGTGCTCCATCACTGCGTCGTATGCAGCGAGAGGATCTTTCCAATCACTTTGCCAATCTGGATGTCCCCATATTTCGTTGCGACTGCCTGGCAGCAGCAGCACGCGTCGCATTGCGCCGGTAGAAGGCCAGCCCGTGTGCTCGGCGTCGGCGTTGTAGGCCCTCCATTCTGTTTGATTGCGGCCAGTAAGACGCGCAGCAACGTAGCCTGCCGCTTGGTGCGCCTGGGTCTTCGTCAGCGGGAAGTGGCTCCAGCAATCAACCAACGTGTCCACGGCATGCAGGCCCAGGCAGTTTTCCTCCGGTAGCAGCTGCAGGCCGTCGCCGAACCAAGTGCGCTCGACGCTGACCACTCGGATACCGCTGTCGCGTGCTGCCTCAAAAATGGCACGCGTTGCATCCATCCTGGCATTGAACACGCAGACCGCATCGAGCTTCTCGTTCGCAATCCAGTTACGGGTGGCGCGATAGGCGAGCTCGACCGAAAGATCGAGGCGCCTGGAGATTTCATGAAATGCGGGGCTTGCGAAGTCGCTATCCGACTCGAAACGCCCGAGCGTGCCTGCGCTGGACAGGGCCCAGTCCTTTGCGCGCGCCGGTAGCGACAGTGCGGGCTCCTGTAGTTCGCCAATGGAAGACACTCCAGTCGGAGCATAGGAACGCAGGCCGCCGGTTCGGCAGATCAGGCATTCTTGCCAGTCAGGCCGCACGTCGCGCAACTCACGCGTATAGCAGTGTGGAAGATCTGCATCGCAGGTTAAAAAGGCGCAGGAATGGCCATCTTTCCTCGCAAGGGTTGCGAGGTACTGCAGGTGTTCGACGTGCGGCCGCCAGGCATACACGCTGGCAAAGCCGATGCGCAAAGGCGTCGGGGGAATGGGGCGACTCATCGCGAACGTGGTGCGTGTAGGGGCGGGGATGCGTGGTTATCGTGCAAAATAGCTTCATTCTCCGATGTCGGACTTGGTTTAAAGCGTATGTTGAGCAACTCCACAATCTTGGTCACTGGCGGATCAGGCTCATTTGGCAATACCTTCGTGTCGATGACGCTCGCACGTTTCAGTCCAAAGAAGATTATTGTCTACTCGCGCGATGAGATGAAGCAGTGGGAGATGGCTAAGTTGTTCCAAGGGGACGATCGGGTGCGTTTCTTCATTGGCGATGTGCGCGACCGCGAGCGCATGTACCGGGCATTGGACGGCGTGGACTATGTCGTGCACGCGGCGGCCACCAAGATCGTTCCCACGGCCGAATACAACCCGTTCGAGTGCGTCAAGACCAACGTCAACGGTGCGATGAATGTCATCGACGCATGCATTGATAAAAAGGTCCGGGCGGTGGTGGCATTGTCCACGGACAAAGCCAGCAGTCCGGTCAACCTGTACGGAGCGACCAAACTGGCCTCCGACAAATTGTTTGTCGCCGGAAATTCCTACGCCGGTTCCTCGGGCTGCAAATTTTCGGTCGTTCGCTATGGCAATGTGATGGGCTCGCGTGGCTCGGTCATCCCGTTCTTTCTGACTCAGAAGGGGAAGGGGGTGCTACCGATCACCGACGCGCGTATGACACGTTTCATGATAACTCTTGAGCAAGGTGTGGAGTTGGTCTGGCATGCGTTTGAAGACATGGAAGGTGGAGAGATCTACGTCAAGAAGATCCCCTCGATGATGGTGACTGACATAGCCAGGGCCGTCGACTTCGATGCGCGGCATGAGATCGTTGGCATCCGCCCCGGTGAGAAATTGCACGAACAGATGATCAGTCCCGAGGACTCGTATTACACCTACGAGTATCCAAACCACTTCAAAATCCTCCCAGCCATCCATAGCT